>CAZXZK010000043.1:0-7994 GCA_964645295.1 uncultured Cytophagales bacterium
CAATTTCTTTTTCCCTGCCCAGTACTTGCGCCGGATATAAGGTGGCCATCCGGATAGCCTCCTCCAACGATATTCCTGTAAATTTTACAGCATTTAACAAGGCATCATACATAGTTAGTGAAGAACCTGATAAGGTTCCTTTTTCATCTGTAAAACGACCATTATTTTTTATAAATGAATAAGGACCTTTCTTATTTTCCGTAACAGCATCAGTAATAAAAAACAATTTTTCCCCTTTCAATCTTTTTGCTAATTCTACAGAACCATAATCGCAATGTTGCCCATCAACAATAATACTAGCCCAAATAGGATGTTTCAAAGTTGTTCCAGCCACACCCATGGCTCTGCTTTCCCATTGTGATTGCGCATTAAACAGATGCGTTACCTTATTGATTCCCAACTTCATAGCCCTTTCCATTTCCTGTTCGGTAGCATTCGAATGCCCGATGGATAATTCAATTCCTGTTGAAACTAAATAATTCAAGGTCTTATCATCAAACATTTCGGGAGCTAAGGTCATATACAAGGCCAAACCATCCGCCCAATTCAATAATTGGTCAATGATATTTTTACTTGGCTCTTGAATAAATTCTTTCAAATGAGCGCCCTTTTTATCAGGATTGAAAAAAGGGCCTTCCAAATGGACCCCCAATAAACCCTTTCCACCCTTTTCTTGATATTCTTTAGCAGCTTTTAATGCCCTTTCATAATATTCCATAGGGGCACAATTCATTGTAATTTGAAAATACCGAGTACCTGATTGATAGATTTCCTCATAGGTAGCCTCTATGGTAGCTAAATCAGGCTCATTGGAAAATAATTTACCTCCCCCTCCATAAATTTGAAGATCAATCATTCCGGCCATCAAAAAACCATTCTCAAAATCCCATTTATCTGCAATAACAGGTTTAATTGATAAGATTTTCCCACCTTCCGTTCGTATTTCAACATCCTCTAACCATTCTTTTCCAGTAAATACCTTCCTTGCTTTTATCGTTTCCATTCAAAATAAAATTAATCAATTTTCTGATTGGTTTTTTAAATATCATTTACAAGGGCAAGCCAATCTCCCCCTCCCCGGTATTAATTTAAACCTTTTCCCTTTCAATTTCAATATTATTTATCCATTTAAAATAAATTATCATTTCTTAGATTCCCACAATTTCATAATTTGTTAATAATTCCTTTAAAAATAGTATAAACATGATATCTAATTTTAAAAAAACACATATTATGAATATATCGACCATCAATAATTATAAAACCATTGTCATTTCAGATATTCATTTGGGGTCCAAAGGAGCCAAGGCCAAAGAAATTTCAGAGTTCTTAAAAGCATCCCATTGCGAAAAATTAATCTTAAATGGTGATATTATAGATGGATGGCAATTAAAAAAAGGAGGTACTTGGAAAAAAAAACATACTGGTTTCATAAGAGCTGTTTTGAAAATGATAGAAAAATCAGATACTGAAGTCATTTACATAAGAGGAAATCATGATGATTTTTTAGACCAAATCTTACCCTTACGGATAGGCAAACAATTTTCTATCAGAAGAGATTACTTATTAGAATCAAATGGGAAAAAATTCTTTATCTGCCATGGGGATATTTTTGATAATATCACAAAAAATATGAAATGGCTGGCTTATATTGGAGATATTGGCTATAATTTCTTATTATGGTTAAATAAATGGTATAATAAATATCGTGAATCAAAAGGAAAGTCGTATTATTCTCTCTCCCAAGAAATTAAACAAAAAGTAAAAGCAGCTGTAAATTATATTTCAGATTTCGAAGAAAAATTAGCTGACCTTGCAAAAGCAAGAGAGGCAGATGGAATTATTTGTGGGCATATTCATAAACCCGAAATCAAAGAAATTAACGGCATTCTATACATGAATTCTGGAGATTGGGTAGAATCACTTTCCGCATTGGTAGAAACTCAAGAGGGAGTATGGAAATTAATTTTCCCCTTCTCTGAACAAACTATCAGTAAAAATGATTCAAATCTTTTCTTTAAGGCATCTTAAACATTTATGTTAAAATTTATTTTTACCGTTCAAGGAGAAGGAAAAGGTCATCTTTCTCAGGCCATTGCGCTAAAACAAATTTTAGAAAGTTATGGCCATACCATTGTTGGAATTACCCTGGGTATATCTAATAAAAAAAGTATTCCCGCATATTTTAGAAAAGAATTTCCGAAAATAAAAACCCTGGCCAGTCCTGGAATTATTTATGGAAAAGGAAAATCAGTAAAAACATTTAAAACGACCTTACTAGGGGTTTTGGGTGTATTAAAATATAAAAAAAGCACCCAAAAACTTGATAAATTAATAAAGGATAAAAAACCAGATTATATTATCAATTTTTACGAGTATACAACAGGATTATTTTATCTATTGAATAAATGTGAGGTTCCTTGTATTTCAGTAGGACACCAAGTTTTGTTACTCAATAAAAATTTTATTCCACTTCCCACAAATAAGTTAGAACAATATTTCTTGAATTTTTATACAAAATTAGTCACTTATGGCTCAAAAAAATACTTAGGCCTTTCCTTTTATCCACTTGAAAACGATAATGAAAGGGGAATTATCTCAATTCCACCATTAATAAGAAAAGAGATTAAAGAATTAAAAACCTCCAAAAGCGGGGGAATTTTAATGTATATCACCCATCCAAATTATTATATGGAAATTATCCAATGGCATAAGAAAAATCCAACTATTAAAATCGATGTATTTTGGGATAATCCTGAATTTCCAAATAAAACAGAAATAAATGAAAATCTATTTTTCCATCAAGTAGATTCAATAAAGTTTATCCAATATTTAAAAGATTGTAAAGGATTATGCTGTACCGCAGGTTTTGAATCCATAGCAGAGGCTTTATACCTCCATAAACCTGTGATGGTAATTCCCATTCAAAATCATATCGAACAAAAAATTAATGCTTGGGATACGATGAATACGGGAGCTGGTATTGCCTCTGAAAATATCAATTTAACTAAATTTATTGAATATATACCCTCTCATATTTCAATTTCAGAAACATTTATAGAATGGCAAAATCAATTTGAAGAAATATTCTTAGCAGAATTAAATATGGACAATAAAATTTCTTTTGAAATTTCATCTTTTGATTTTAATGAAAAAAAAGTCTTATCTCCATTAGGAAAATAAGCACTAATTTCATTGGTATTGGTGGCAAATCCAGCTCCTTTCCTTCTCAATGAATTTAAGAAAATTCCATCTAAATTCTTTGCATTTAATTTCTTCAAAGCATTTTCCTCTTCCGAATCTGTCTCTAAAGCAAAACCAAATAATAATTGCCCTTTCTTTTTCCTTTCACCCATAGCCTTTAAAATATCTGGATTTTTCCTCATTTCCAAAATCCATTCCTCTTGGGCCTTTTTTATTTTATTTTTAGATGGAACAGGAGCGTAATCAGCTACCGCTGCTGCCATAATGGAAATATCCGCTTCCTCAAATTCTTTATCACATGCCTCCTTCATTTCTAAAGCAGAATTCACCCTTATTAATTTATCTAATTCAATCTTAGGCGTATTCTCAGTTGGGCCAAGTACTAAAATTACCTTTGCTCCCATTCGCTTTGCTTGCTCGGCTAGAGCAATTCCCATTTTCCCTGATGAAAAATTTGAAATATATCGAACAGGATCTATTAATTCCCTGGTGGGCCCTGCACTAATCAATATTTTTTTCCCCTGAAATTCATTGGAAGAACTAAAATATTCTTCTAAATAGTCTATAATCTGCTCTGGCTCAGCCATCCTTCCCTCACCATTTAAACCACTTGCTAAAGCCCCTTTTCCAACTGGAAATAGATGATTCCCATAGGATGCTAATTTTGAAAGATTCTCTTTCGTACTCGGGTGCTTATACATATCCTCATCCATGGCAGATGAAATAAAAATCGGACATCTAGCAGACAAGTAGGTAGCAATTAAAATATTGTCGCAAATTCCATTGGCCATTTTTGCCAATGTATTGCAAGAAGCCGGAGCTACAACCATAGCATCTGCCCATAATCCCAATTCCACATGGTTATTCCAAACATTATTTTCGTGAAAATCTATCCAAACTGGATGATGCGAAAAAGTAGACAATACTAAAGGAGAAACAAAATCTCTTGAAGCATTCGTCATTACAACCCGGATTTGAGCTCCTTGCTTTTCTAGTAAACGCAATAAAAAAATAGCCTTATAGGCTGCTATGCTAGCACTAATCCCAAGAATAACTTTCTTTCCTTTTAAAGACATTTTAGAATTTTACTAAAATTTTAAACAAATTAAAGTATTTTTAATGGTTATTTAAAAAAAATGCAAGTTTTTCATTACGCTTCCGAATTTGAAAATATTCAAAATGAATTAAAGCTTGAGGGGAAATCCATTGGTTTTGTACCTACCATGGGGGCACTTCATAACGGACATCTGTCTTTAATTAGGCAATCGAAAGAATGTGCCCATAAAACAATTGCCTCCATTTTTGTAAATCCTACCCAATTCAATGATCCCAATGATTTTCAAAAATATCCGAAAACCATTGATTCCGATATTCAAAAACTTAAGGAAGCTAATTGTGATTTCCTCTATCTTCCGGAAATAAATGATATTTATCCAAATGGAATCCCAAATTCTTTTACACTATATAATATAGGGGAATTGGAAAATATTTATGAAGGAGAACATCGGCCCGGCCATTTTCAAGGTGTTTGTTTGGTCGTGGATATTCTTTTAAAAAAAATAATTCCAAACTATCTATTTCTCGGAGAAAAAGATTTTCAACAAGTTGCAGTAATCAAAAAAATGGTATCTAATCCTGGTTATTTCCCAAAACCTGAAATAATTACAGGACCAACCATTCGAGAAATCTCTGGTTTAGCAATGAGCAGCAGAAATGCTCGTTTAAGTGAAAAAGGTTTAACAATCGCTAAAGAAATATTTCAAGGTTTCAATTCTATTCAGATTGAAATCAATAAGGGTAATCGAAATATTCAAGAATTAAAAAGTAATTTTAAACAGAATATAATCAATAAAGGTTTTAGTAAAATAGATTACCTTGCCTTTTCTAAATTAGATACCCTAGAAGAAATAAAAGAAATCAATTCTCCATTCCGTATTCTCTTCGCAGGTTTTTTGGAAGGAATTCGCTTAATCGACAATATAAAAATAGAACTAACATGAGCTATTTAAAAGATTTTAAAAAAATTACTACCCAGTCATTACAAATAATGAAGGAACGTGGAGAAAAAATCTCTATGCTAACTTCCTACGACTATTCGATGGCTAAATTAGTTGATGCAGCAGGAATTGATATAATCCTAGTTGGCGATAGCGCCTCCAATGTTATGGCAGGTCATGAAACAACCTTGCCGATTACCCTAGACCAAATGATTTATCATGCTCAATCTGTCGTAAGAGGAACAGAAAGGGCCCTTATTACCGTTGATCTTCCCTTTGGTACCTACCAATCCAATTCTGAAATTGCCCTTTCCTCTGCTATTCGCGTAATGAAGGAAACCGGGGCACATGCCGTAAAATTAGAAGGTGGAGAAGAAATCCTTGAGGCAATTAAAAAAATTGTTAATGCTGGTATTCCAGTAATGGGACATCTCGGGCTGACTCCCCAGTCAATCTATAAATTCGGAACCTATTCGGTTAGAGCCAAGGAAGATGCTGAAGCTGAAAAACTATTAAAAGATGCTCAATTATTGCAAGAAGCCGGATGCTTCGCACTGGTATTAGAGAAAATACCCCAAGATTTAGCTGAAAAAGTTTCAAAATTAACTAATATTCCAACCATCGGAATTGGTGCTGGAGCTGGAACAGATGGCCAAGTATTAGTCATTCATGATATGCTCGGGATTACTACTGAATTTAACCCACGATTTATTAGACGCTACCTAAATATTGGAGAACAAATTAAAGAGGCGACAGAAAACTTTATAAAAGATGTAAAATCAGGAGATTTCCCATCCAAAGAAGAAAGTTATTAAGGTAATTTATTCTCTTTGGTTGGAAAAATAATAGTTGGTTTAAAACTCTTTGCTTTTTCAAAATCCATTGAGGCATAAGATATCACAATAATGGTATCTCCTACCACAGCTTTTCTCGCTGCAGGCCCATTTAAACAAGCTACTCCGCTTCCCCTTTCTCCTTTAATTAAGTAAGTATCCAATCGCTCCCCATTGTTTACATTCAATACCGTAATTTTCTCATTTTCTATCATGTTCGCAGCATCCATTAAATCTTCATCTAATGTCAAACTTCCAACATAATCTATATTGGCATCCGTTACCTTTAATAAATGAACTTTAGATTTTAAAACCTCTATATTATACACTACCTTTGATTTTTAGAAAGACAAAATTAATAAAATAATTTAAATGGAAAATAGCTATTATTTAGATAAAACCTTCAAAAATCTAAAAAGTTTAGAACCTGGAGATTATGAAAATTGTGAATTTTTGCAATGCAACTTTTCCAATTATTCATTTAAAGAGATTAATTTTATCGATTGCCGTTTCCTAGATTGTAATTTTAGTCTTTCTAATTTCAATCACACTTTATTACAGAATATTCATTTCAAAGATTCTAAATTAATTGGAACCAACTTCTCCTTAGCCAAAGATTTTGGATTAGAAGTAAATTTTGAAAATTCTCAGCTAAATCAATCCAACTTTTATAGAAAAAATCTTAAGAAAACTTTATTCAAAAAATGCCAAATGCAGGAAATTGATTTTTCAGAAGCGAATTTAAGTGAAGCAATTTTTGAAGATTCTGATTTGTTGAATACCCTATTTGATCAAACAAATTTAGAAAAAGCAAATTTCGAATCAGCATTTAATTACCGAATTAATCCGGAAAATAACCGAATAAAAAAAGCTATTTTTTCTTCAAACGGACTTGCAGGTTTACTAGACAAATACGATATCCAAATTATTTCCTAATTTTACGAAATTTTAAAATATATGATTTTAGGGCTAGATTTTGGAAATACTTTATTGAAATTTGCTGTTTTCAAAAATACTCAAATTATTCATAAAGGCATTTTATCCTCTTTTGATAAGAAAGAAATTAATGACCTGTTGTTGGAATATAAAATTGAAAAAGGAATTTTGAGTTCTGTTATTCCTGTACCAAAGGATTATTTAGATTTTTTAAGGAATAAAATAAACCTTCAAGTATTAGATCGAAATACTAAAACTAATTTAAAGCTTACAGAATATCAGAAGGATAATCTAGGTTTGGATAGACTAGCCCTATGCGAGGGCGCCTTGGCCGAGTATCCCAATAGCTACCATTTTATCATTTGTTTGGGTTCCTGTATTACCTATAATTTGGTTAGTCCAAATAAAGAATTCATCGGGGGAGTTATCAGTCCTGGTTTAAATATGAAGTCGAAATCCATGCATGATTTCACTGCCCTTTTACCACATATTCCTCCACAACATTGGGAGGGTGAAATGGGCCAAGATACAGCAGGAAATTTATTGAGTGGTTTGGTCTTTGGCTCTGCTTATGAAGTAGATGGGTATATTCAATGGGCTAAGAAAAACTACCCGAATATTAAAATTTGGCTTACAGGTGGAGATTCAAAATTCATTTTGGATAAATTAAGTTCGACAGATATTATTTTCGAACCTAATTTATTGTGGAAAGGACTTATTCAATTGATTCCTTCAGCATAGTTTTTAAAATTATTCAGAATCATTTGCCAACCAGTTCTTTGTAAATCAACTGGATTCTCCTTTTCAGGATCAAAAATGATTGTTATAAGAGTTTTATTAGCTGATATTTCAGTAAATGAGACTTTTATTTCTCTACCTGCAAATCCATAAATAAAGTTTTCACCAAAATTGATTTCAGAATATTTAGCTATAAAATCAAATATAGGCTGTGTAATAAAATTATGATCTTTAGCATTTAAAGATTTAGTTAAAAAGGAATCTTCTACTGGCTTATTGCTAGTTG
>CAZXZK010000043.1:8004-17756 GCA_964645295.1 uncultured Cytophagales bacterium
CTATAAAATCAAATCCAAAACTTCCATCTTTTGCCTCCATTCTTGCATTGTATTCTCCTCCAATAATCATATTATTGGAAGCCCTGGGGCAATGCCATGATGGGTCAGCAAAATTCCAATTCATTATATGTTCGGGAAGGGTATAATAATCCCATAATTTTGCCTTTTCTTTGGCTACTTCTGCCTGAATAGTAATTTTATCGAAGGTCATCATTTTTGAATTCTCAATTTCAATTTTTCAATTACATAATACATACATGGTACTACCACCAAGGTCAATATGGTTGAAAAGGTCAGTCCGAAGATAATCGTCCATGCTAAAATTTCCCAGAAAACGGAAGATTCAGCTCCAAAGAAAATTTGAGGATCAAGCTCGGTGAATAAAGTTTCAAAATTAATACTTAATCCTAATGCCAATGGAATTAAACCTAATACAGCGGATGAGGCTGTTAGCAATACTGGAGTAAGACGTATTCCTCCCGCTTCAATAATGGCTTCCTTCAATTCCATCCCTCGCTTGAAGCGTAATTCTTCAATGAATTCAATCAATAAAATTCCATTTTTCACCACAATTCCGGCTAAGGCAATAATACCTACTCCAGACATGACAACTGAAAAATCCATTCCAAAAATCCCAAAACCTAAGAATACCCCAATTAAGGATAATACGATGGTTCCAAAAATAATAAATGGTTTTATTATCGAATTAAATTGAGTAACTAGAATTAAGAAAATCAAAATCAAGGCTGCTAAAAATGCCCCTGATAAGAATTCCATAGATTCCTTTTGATCCTCCTGCTCTCCTCCCATTCGAATAGTATATCCTCCTGGTACATCCATCGTTTGAAATAAGGTGGTCAATTTTTGAACAATAGCATTCGCATTATATCCTTGTAAAACATCCGAAGATAAGGTTACTAAACGTTCATTGTTTTTACGATTGATTTGGGAGAATGTCGTTGTATAATAGATATCCGCTACAGAATTTATTGGGACCTGACGTAACACTCCCCCCATATTCATATCACGGAAAGTAATATTCATAGACAATAAACGATTTACCTGAGAACGATTCTCTTCCTTCAATCTCAATTGAATAGGATACTCATCCTTCAAATCTCTAAATTTAGAAACTTCCGAACCAAATAAGGCAGTACGAATTGCCATGGCTACAGTAGCAGAGGAAATACCCTCTCTAGAGGCCTTCGTTCTATCTACATCAATAATAATTTCGGGCTTATTCGTAATTAAATCAGACTTTAATTCTTGAATTCCCTCAATACCCGAAAGATTAATTTCTGCACGAACTTTTTTCTCTAATTCTAATAAGGTCTTGAAATCATCTCCAGTGATTTCAATAGTCACTGGCTTACCCGTTGGAGGCCCATTACGTTCACGCTCAATGGACATCTCCAGTCCTGGAATGGGTTTGGCAATGAAATCTTTTTGTAATTTATCCAATACTTCTTGGGTAGAAACCCCGTTTCGTAAATTCACTTTTTCAAAAGCAATAGTCACTTTAGACTTATGTGGAGTAGCAGTACGATCCGGTTTCATTGGATCACCCGCATTCTTACCAACATTGGAGATAACTGAATTGACAATTGGGTTTAAATTCTCTTTTTCTAAGAAATCAAAAACACGAGCCTCAATTTGCTTGGTAACAGAATCCGTAACGCGAGCATCGGTTCCAATGGGTAGTTTATTATACATATAAATATAATCCGGATCTCCAGATGGGAAGAAAATCACCTTTGGTTTGACAATCCCCACAAATACAAAGGAAAAAATTAATAATCCAAAAGCTCCAATTACCACCAATATGGCATTTCTCTTGATTAAAACTTTACGAATTAAACTCCTATAAGCATTCTTAAAACGAGGTAGTACGGATTCCTGAAATGGAATAATTAATTTTGGAGTAATAAAATAATGGTTGGATAAATATAAAAGAATTATCAAAACCATGAAATTTCCATAACCCATATTTCCAGAGGCCCCTCCAATCATATAGGCCAACAAGGTAATAATTGCCAAAATAATTAAAGGTTTTTTGATGGCCTTAAAGGTAGGATTCCTACCCTCTTCTAATTCTTCCTCTTGGCGCTTCATAAAGGTTACTGCAAAGACAGGATTCATGACATATGCCACAAATAATGAAGCAAAAAGGGTTAAAATTAAGGTGATAGGTAAAAACTTCATAAATTCACCCACAATTCCAGGCCAGAATAATAAGGGTAAGAATGGAGAAATTGTGGTAAGTGTTCCTGATAATACAGGTGCAAATACCTCTGAAGAAGCGATTTTTACTGCCTCTACAATGCTTAATTTCTTATCTGAATTGAAAATACGATGTGAATTTTCAATTACCACAATCGCGTCATCCACTACTATTCCAAGTCCTAATAAAAAGGCAAATAATACGATGGTATTTAAGGTGAAATCCAATTGTGGCATAAATAAAAATGCTAATAATGCAGACAATGGAACTGATAAGGCCACAAAGATTGCATCTCTTACCCCCATAAAAAACATTAATACAATAACCACAAATACAAAACCTAATACCACAGTGGATACTAAATCTGCTAAATCTGAACGGGTTCTTTCAGACTGGTCTGCTGTTACTGAAACATCTAAACCCCCAGGGAAAACATTTTGCTTATAATCCTCAATAATTTCTTGAATCTTATCTGAAGCCTCCACTAAATTGGCCCCTGAACGCTTAATGATATTTAGGGTAATTACTGATTTATTATTTAATCTAGCAAAATCTTGTTGCTCTTCAAATCCATCTTTCACATCTGCTATATCCCCTAAACGAACAACCGCGCCTGTCCCCGAACGAATAATTAAATTTTGAATTTGAGGAATGGATTTAAATTCAGAAGCCAAACGAATAGACCTTCTTACTCCATTTACTGATAAATCTCCCCCAGAAATATTAATATTTTCATTTTGAACAACGGTCTGAATGTCATAAAATGTCAAACCATAAGACTTCATTTTATTGATATCTACA
Source organism: uncultured Cytophagales bacterium (assembly GCA_964645295.1). Lineage (GTDB taxonomy): Bacteria > Bacteroidota > Bacteroidia > Cytophagales > Spirosomataceae > CAZVFE01. The sequence continues at coordinate 11,027 of CAZXZK010000043.1, forward strand.
TTGATTTGAATTTCTCTATTCAATGCTCCAACAATATCAACACGATTAATTTCTGATAGAGATTCTATTTCATCTTGCAAATCTTCTGCAAATTTCTTCAATTTATTCAAAGGAAAATTCCCAGAAATATTAATATTCATGATTGGAAATTCAGAGAAACTTACTTCAGTAACCGTTGGCTGCTGAGTTAAATCAGTTGGTAAATCTGGGATAGATTTGTCAACCGCATCCTGTGTTTTTTGCTTTGCAACTGGGACTTCAACATCTGTATTGAATTCAACTAGAATGACCGAAACATCCTGAAGGGAATTCGACGTCACTCGCTTGATACCATTCACCCCTTTTAATTGTTTCTCAATTGGTTTGGTAATGGTATTTTCTATATCAACCGGCGTTGCTCCTGCGTATACTGTTTGTACATACATTTGAGGTATAACAATATCAGGAAACTGTTCTTTTGGTAGGGAACGAAAAATCGAAAAACCTGCCAATAATACAATAAAAGTGAATAAATAGACAGTTATACGATTGCTTGTTAACCAAGCTACCATATTATATATCAATCCACCTTTTTTATTTTCATTATTCTCCATAATTTTTTCTACTTAAGCGAATTGAATTAAAATGAAATTTGAGTACCATCTACTACATCTTGGTAACCTGTGGTAATGATTTGGTCTGTTGGCTCTAAACCAGATTTGATTTCCACTTGACCATTATAAGATAAACCTAATTCTACCTTTTTAGAGATAGCAATGTTTTTGCCATCTTTTTGTCCTACCACATAAATCAAATTTCCTTTTTCTGTTATTTGAATCAAATTCTGATCAACCACTAAGGCCTTATCAATGGTAATGTCATTGATTTTTACTACAGCATATTGATTTGGATGGAATTGATTTGAAGCAGGAATAATCACCTCAATATCAAAAGTTCTAGTTGCAGGATTGACTAAATTTCCTACGAAAGAAATTCTTCCTTTCATTTCTTTATTGATATCTGGGAAATTCATTAATACTTCGTCTCCTTTGTTTACTGTACCCAAGAAAGTATCAGAAACATGAGATACGACTTTTAAATTGGATAAATTAATGACTTGAGCCATTGGCATGCCAGGAGAAGCAATTTCTCCTTCTTTTTGATTGACCCGCTCAATCACCCCAGAAATTGGTGAAACTACATTATACAAATCTAATTGGGCATTTAAAGTGGCTAACCGCTTACTTAAAGATTCAAAATTGGCTTTCGCATTGATAAATTGAATTTCTGTCCCAATCTTTTGATCCCAAAGTGCTTTTTGTTTTTCAAATACTACCTTGGCAACCTCCAATTGATATTTTAATTCTGCCATTTGTTCTCTTACAAGCTTATTATCAATGATGGCAACTATCTGCCCTTTCTTAACATAATCTCCCTCTTTGATACTTAATGAAACGATTGAACCTGGAGATTTTGGAGAAATAATCACAGAATTTTCTGCCACTACCATACCTTGGGCTTCAATCATATGTTGGAAATCCAAAGGACTCAAAGGTGAAACCATCACTGGAACAACCTTTTCAGTAGAAATTGGATCTTTACTTCCAATTTCTTTTTCTAATTGCTTAATTTTTAATTGAATCTCTTGAGCCTGGACTTTTAAATCAGCTAATTCTTGATTTTTATCAACTTCTTGTGAACATGCAGCCAAAAGAAGGATATTACTTAGGAGGATTGAAAACTTTTTCATTTTTATTTATTAATAATTCTATTCGTTGTAAAGTGTACCATTCGCTTTTTCCAAACTAATTTTAGCGATTAAGGCATTATATAAGGCCGAAAAATAATTTGTTTGAGACTCCTTAACGGAAGCTTCTGCATTTAGAACTTCCAAATTAGATCCAACACCTTCTTTATACTTGGCCTGGCTTACTACAAAAATCTCATTGGCTAAATCCAAATTTCTCTTCTGTTCTGCCAAAGAAGCTACTGCATTCTCCAACGTGATAATGGCTTGTTGTCTTTCTAATTCAATGGAGGATTCTAATAATCCAAAACTTTGCTGAACCTTTCTAAGAGCATTTTCCGCTTGAACAATTTTATATTTTTTATTAAAACCGTCGAATATTGGAATTTGAATACTGAAACCAAGAGATGCATTATTAAACCATTTTTCAGTAAAAATATCTCTTGCATTTATCCGACCAGTATTGTACCCATAATTTGTATTAAAAGTTAATCGAGGAAAATAACCTGCCTTATAATTTTTAATATCTAATTTAGCTAGGTTTTCCTGGGTTTTTAAAATTGAAAATTCTATTCGATTATTTAAATCAAATGGACTGGAAATTTCTTCCATGAAGCCTAATTGAACATTTTCCAAATTATCCGTTAAACGGATTGGATCCTCCATCGGATAACCCATTTGAAATTTCAATAAAACTTCTCCAAGGGCTTGTAACCGACCAATATTTTGGGTTTCAGTTTTAAGATTATTTAATTGTACCTCCAAACGTTGTACATCTATTTTTTCTGCAAAACCCTGCTCATACATGGCTTTTGTATCCGAATAGATCGTATCAAGACGGCCTAAATTATATCGCATTAAATCCAATTGTTTGCGATTAACCAAAACATTATAATAGGCTTTTGATACATTCTCTGCTACAGAAATTTTACTTGCCTGATAGTTTTTAACAGCTAATTCTTTGTAGACGGAAGATGCCTTTAAACCTATCAAATAGGATCCATCAAACAAGAGTTGACTTAAACCAACATTGGCATTGGCCAAATTCTTTACACCAAAAGCTAATTCAGCGACTTCCCCTTCCGGAGCATTTGGATTAAAAATATTCGCAGGGACAAAGGCTTTTTGAATGATCAGATTTTTATTGTACATGACATTGGAATTGATTTGTGGCAATCCAATAGACATAATTTCCTTTACCTGAGCATTTGCTGAGGAAACATCTAATTCAGAATTTTTTACGGTAATTTGATGAGTAACTGCATAATCAACGGCTTCTTTAACAGAAAAATTCTGCGCAAGGATTTGGTTTGCCGTTATTACCCATCCAATCATCAATACATTTCTTAGGCGGATCATATTATTTATTTTTTTAATGTTAATTCTCTGTATTTTTCTAAACCTTTATCAGTGGCTATTCCATGAATAAAGTATTCTTGAAAGGTTTCATGTAATTCTATCCACGTTAATTTAGACCCCTCATTAAAATCCGGGTTAAAAATTAATTCTACTTCGGTTAATCGAATTTTAGCGATTTCAAGAACAGGAATATTATTACGAAAAATCCCTGATTCTATACCTTCTTTGAGATCTTTAACCAATTTTTGATATAAAAAAGTTTCTTTATGCTCTCTAAAAATTTTATACGCCTCCGGATGATATTTTTCAATCTCAAATAATAATTTCGGATTTAAATCTTTTAAAAAGATTTTAATTGAATCAAAATAGGCAACCATCCTCTCCAAAATTCCAGAAAAATTGGATTCTACTAATTTAAACTTTTCTTTATCCTGGTTGATAAAGCTTGCTACTACTTCGGTAACTAAGGTGTTTTTGTCTGGATAATGCTGATAGATGGTTTTCTTAGAAATCCCTAATTCTGAGGCAATATCGTCCATGGTCACGGTTTTTACACCATAACGAAAGAATAATTTTGTGCCTATTTCAAGAATCCTATTTTCCAAACTAGCTTAAATTTCTAGAGTGCAAAACTATGGAAACTTTAAAATGTTTCAAAGTTTTTAGTATTATTTTTATATTAACGACCGAAATCGTCTTGTAAACGGACGATATCATCCTCATCACTAGGCTGATTCTCAACGGTATGTTGCCAAATTTCAGCAACTATCCCAAGGGTTTGGTCGCCTATTAGACGATGCCTTTGACCTTGATACAAAGAAATTATTTCTCCTACTTGAAAAGTTAGTGGTTCATTTTCTAGATCTGTCTCAGAAATTCCAATCTTTACAGGGCCTTGGATAACTTTCCATAATTCTGCTCTACGAGAATGGTATTGCCAAGAAAGTCTTTTTTGGGGAAAAACGACTAAGAATTTGGGGCTTAACTTACTAGTTATTTGAATTTCATTGAAAGCTATTTCAGGAAAAAACAATTGGGCAAACCTTGGGGCATCTTCTTCTTTCAAAACGAAGAATCCACCCCAAGGACGCTCAAAATCAAATCTATCAATGGAAAATTTTTGTTCTAGAATATAGTTCTCTAGTTCAGCAAAAACCGAATCTGGATTTTTAAAATTCAAATTCATTATAATTTCCAACCCTCTCTATATTCCCTTCTTACAAATTGATTGGCTGGTTCAAAATTAGTTACGCGCATATTTTTCGCATCCCATAATAATTTCTGACGACCGATAAACTTGCCTTTCGGGTCATTATTTTCTCTTAGCATATACGAGCGAATCGCCAAATTACCCATTAATACAGATTCTGTGAAAGGACCAGAATAATCAAATCCGGAACTGACAGCCATATTTCCAAACCCTGCCTTACAAGCTTCTACCCACTGGTAATTATGACCGGAAATTCCATCCTTTACACGAGGTATCCTAACTTTATTTGGTAAGTCTTCATTCGGAACACGTTTACCATCTATATAAACTTTTGGATCAATTGAATAGGTAGCACAAGTCATGATTCCTTTGGACCCAATCATAATAACCCCATTCGAACCATCGTCTTCTCCAATAATTTCACTTGAAGGAATGCCTTCCGGATGTGGTGCTCTTAATCCCCCGTCATACCAAGTTAATTTGACATTCGAATTATTTCTTTCAGATGCCCCATAATGAAGCGTCACCATCGAGGATGGAGGACATCCTTCTGGTATCCATTCTGGATTCCAATCTTTCAAGAATACTGCTCCAACAGAGCATTCTACATCTTTTGCATCCCGAATACCTAAAACCTGGAAAGGCGTATCTAATAAATGGCAACCCATATCCCCTAAGGCACCCGTGCCATAATCCCACCAACCTCTCCATTTAAACGGCAATAGAGCTGAATTATATTCTCTGTAGGGTGCTGGCCCTAACCATAAATTCCAATCTAATTCTTTAGGAACTGGCTGCGACTCTCTCGGATAAGGAATTCCCTGAGGCCAAACAGGCCGGTTGGTCCAAACCATTACTTCTGAAACAGAACCAATAATATCATCATCAAACCATTCAATCATCTGCCTAACTCCATCATTCGAAGCCCCTTGATTACCCATCTGAGTAACCACCTTCATTTGTCGAGCTTTTTCCGTCAACATTCTAGCTTCATAAATATCATGCGTCAATGGCTTTTGCACATAAACATGTTTACTTCGGTTCATGGCTTCCATTGCAATCGTGGCATGCGTATTATCAGGAGTGGATACAATCACTGCATCTACAGAATCTCCTAATTTATCTAAGGCAATCCTAAAATCCTTAAAATACTGAGTGGATGAAGGTAATTTCTCTTTAATTCTTCCAAGCTGGCGATCATCAACATCTACAACTCCTACAATATTTTCAGCCCCACCTTTGTAAGAATTCAATATATCACTATAGCCCTTTCCTCCGCCTCCAACACCAAGTATATTCAGTTTATCAGATGGAGCAACATGCCCCTTTCCAAGAACATGTCTTGGGACAATATAAAAAGCACCCGCCGCAATGGCAGCCTTTTTAACAAAATCTCGACGTGATTGATTTGACATTTTTATAAGGTTTAGTTTACATTTCTAAATTTATTAATTTTTTTTGAATATGAAAATCTGGTGAAGTTAAATTTAAATGAAAATTCCCATTATTAATTTTCTTTATGATTTTTATTAGATTTGGGATAAAATTAATATATTTGTAGACGAATATTAAAAATTATTATACATAAACCTTTTATTTATAGAATTTACCATCATACAACTATTTTCAAATTTCTTCGTTTATTTGGGAGAAATACTTTAACTATTAATAAATGAATTATACTCTCAAACAATTACAGATTTTCTTAACCCTCAGAAAAACCAAAAGCGTTACCAAATCTGCCGAAGAATTAAAACTTACCCAACCGGCTATTTCAATTCAATTAAAAAACTTCCAAGAACAATTTGAACTTCCTTTAACCGAAGTTATCGGAAGAAAAATTTATATCACTGAATTTGGCAATCAGGTTGCTTTGGCGGCTGAAAAAATTTTGGAACAAGCCCATGAATTAACTTATATTTCCTCCACGGCAAAAGGTAATCTAACAGGAAAATTAATCATTAATTCCGTCTCCTCTGGAACCTATGTTTTACCAGAAATAATTGCGGGTTTCATGAAAAAAAACCCAGATGTTGAAATCAAATTTGAATTTTCTAATAAAGAAGGAATTGTAACTTCCCTAGAGAATAATGAAATTGATTTTGGACTTGCCTATTCAAGTCCTGAAAACATTCATACGGAAAATTTCAAATTGTTTGAAAATAAACTAAATCTATTCTGTTCTTCAAAAAATTATGAAGAAATGAATAAATCAAAAAAATCAATTTTTGATAAATTTCATTATTTGGAAAGAGAATTAGGTTCTTATACCAGAATAGCTTCAGAAATGTTTCTTGCAAAACAAAAAATCAATCCAAAAAAAATCTTAGAATTCTCTTCAAACGAAGGAAAAAAGCAAGCTTTATTGGCAGGAATAGGTTTTGCTATCATGCCAGAGATCAGTGTAAAAAGAGAATTGAAATCAGGGGATATTA
>CAZXZK010000044.1:0-8571 GCA_964645295.1 uncultured Cytophagales bacterium
ATTGGTGGGATCCAAATTACTTAATTGAGCGAAGGCCTGCTGACGAATTGTTGGTGTGGCCTCGTTCATTATTGCGAGAACTTCATTTGCCTTTGATTCAAAAAACAAGCGTAAATAGGCTGAACCCGGACGAACCGCATTTATTTCCCTCATGGCATTTAATATTTTCACAAGACCCTCACGCATTTGATCCGGATTCTCCACAAATTCATCCAGATAAAGGCGATGGTATTCATAAAAAGCCTTACGAAAACCTTGCAATTGCTGATTTAATAGATTTTCATTGATTCCTGAACGAGAACGAATATCAGTAGGGCTTCCCCATCCTTTTCCACTTGTAACTGCCAAATTAACGATATTATTCAATTTTTGGACATACGGATTACCTCCGTTTAGTCCGAAGGAATCATAGGAATATACACAAATCAAATTTGCATAAAAAGCCAAGGTTGAGGTTAAATTATCGATGAAATTATTGTCGTTATAGGTGAGTGGCATACCCATTTGGTAGGAAAATACAAAATTTTTATCCACATAATTTAACAATTGAGTCTCATAGTCTGTGGCATAAACCGGACGATAAGCCTGTAATTGTACATTGGCTTCAAAATTTCCTTGAGCATCCGCCTTGGTCAGGATAATTTGTAAATTTGCCTTAATCTCCTCCCCTGTTTGGTATTGATCATTGGTCCATTTACGATTATTCAAAAAATTAGTTATCGTGGTTTTTAGGGTAGGATAAATTTGTACATTGGTCTTTTGTTGATCTACCTGTAATTGATCCGTTATTATTTCTACGGTAAAATTTAAATCCTGAGAATAAGAGATAAAACCAATTAATAAGAGAAAATTGGTCAAGAAAATTCGGAAAAAATAAGAACAAAAAAACATAGTGTTTTAGAATAGAAGAATTGTAGAATGAGCTATGAACTATGAAATTTAATTCTTAATAATTAATTAACTCTCTTCCCGCCGCGGCTGCGGCTATTCACTATTTTTATCTCGATAATTCACCTTACCTTCCATGAACTCTTCAATAGCAAAAGAAGTGGGTTTTGGAAGGCGCTCGTAGTATTTCGAAATTTCAATTTGCTCTCTATTTTCAAATACTTCTTCTAAATTATCGATTGTGGAAGCAAATTCAGATAATTTTGATTGTAATTCTTCTTTTGTCTTACTAGAAATTTGTCTGGCACGCTGGGAAATAACAAAAACAGATTCGTAAACATTTCCTGTAACAGCAGCAATTTTATCTGTATCCCTGGTAATAATCGACGGGTTTGAATTAGATTTATTCATTTCTTTATCTTGATTTAACTATAAGTTTGCAAAATTACATAATTATTTAGGCTTCGCAAAATTAATTTTCTTGGCTACCTGTCACTTTCGTTCCTTGATTTTTCTTTTCTTCCTCTAAACGCTTAATTTCTGCTTCTTCCTGATTAATTTCCACTAATTTTTCAATGGCATTCGCATATAAATTCTGGGTATTGGCTAAATATTCACTTTCAGGGAATTTTTCTAATAATTCTAAATAAAACTGTTTGGTTTCTTCATAACGTTCTTTTTGAAGACTTGGTATGGTAACCTCTGCCAATTCATATTGGGCTTTTACTTTTAAATAAGCGACTTCCTCTGAAAATTGTGAATCTGGAAAATCTTTTTGAAAATTATTAATCTCAATAACCGCTGATTTTAAATTTGCAATATTAAAAGGTGATATAGTATAATATAATTTGGCTTTCTCAAAGGATTTTTTTTCTAATTTTTGCCTTAACTCCTTGATCATCCGGCTACATTCATCCATAAATTCAGTATCTGGATAATTATTAATATAGGCCTGAATCTGATTAATAGCTTCTTTGGTTTCAGTTTGGTCTAGATTAAATTCAGGTGAGGCTTTATATCGACATAAAGCGGATAAATACAAGGCTTCTTTGTATTTTGGGGAACGAGAGAAGGTTTCCGCAAAACTGGTAAAATGCTCACTAGCTATGGCCCAATTCTCAGATTCCATATCACATTTAGCCTGAATATAGGTAGCATTTTCTTGGATGGTATCGCCTTTAATCAAAGGCATAATTTCCTCTAAAAGAATACTTGCCTTGTTTAGTTCACCTTCAGAATAATAATTGATGGCCGCTTTGTATTTTTCTTGAACAGTGGCTTTTTTGCGGAATTTCTCAAATTTTCCACAAGATGCTAGCACAAGGGCTAGGCCGAAAAACACAACTAATAATTTGGTTGACTTCATTGGATTACAAAAATAATCAAATTTCTTTAGTAAACTGCAGTTCGTACAATTGTTTATATAATCCTCCTTTTTCTAGAAGGATTTCATGGGAGCCACGCTCTTTAATTTCTCCTTTATCCATGACTAATATTGTATCAGCATTTTTAATAGTTGAAAGTCTGTGGGCAATCACGATGGCTGTCCTACCCTTCAATAAGGTTTGAATAGCTTGAGTAATCATCAATTCAGATTCAGAATCGACGGAAGAAGTTGCTTCATCTAAAATGATTAATTTAGGATTTCTCACCAAAGCACGAACAAAGGAAATCAATTGCCTTTGTCCGACCGAAATAGAGGCTCCCCTTTCTGATACGACGTGGTCATAGCCTCCTGGAAGGGATTCAATAAAACGATGGATTCCAACGGCTTTTGCTGCCTGTTCAATGGCCTCCTGACTAATCCGATTGTCTCCTAAATGAATATTATAGGCAATGGAATTGGAGAAAAGAAAGACATCTTGAAGAACAACAGCCAATTGCTGGCGAACAGATTCTAATTCATATTCTTTTAAGGGCAGTCCATCGAATAAAATTTCTCCTGATTGAGGGTCATACATTCTGGAAACTAAGCCGATAATAGAGGATTTCCCAGCACCAGTTGCGCCGACGATGGCTATTTTTTCCCCTTTTTTAACTTCAAAACTCACATTTTTCACCACATATTCGGGTTCGTTATAAGCAAAAGAAAGATTGTTTACCTGAATATTCCCCTGAAAATTCTTTGAGATGATTTTTCCATTATTTTGAATATAGTCTTCTTTATCCAATAAGGTAAAAATACGACTTGCAGAAACAATTCCCATTTGTAGGGTATTGAATCGATCTGCTAGCATTCGAATAGGACGAAAAAAGAGGTTAATAAACATGACGAAGGCTGTCAGGGTTCCGGCTGTTTGTTGTTCATTTAAAATATAAATGGAGGTTGTCCATACGATTAAACCAATAGCCACGGCAGAGATTACATCCGCTACGGGAAAATAGATGGAATAGGCCATAATTCCTTTGATATTGGCCTTCCGATGATTATCGTTAATTTCTTTGAAACGATTATATTCTCTTTTTTCAGAATTGAATAATTGAACAATCATCATCCCTGTAATATGCTCTTGGGTAAAAGCATTTAGATTCGCTACGGCAGTCCTGACCTCATTAAAAGACTTTTTTATACTTTCTTTAAAGATATAAGTTGAAAGTAACATAAAAGGAATAGTAGCTAGAATGATGAGGGTTAACCGCCAATCGGTATAAAACATCGCGGCGACGATAACGATCAATTGTAAAAGATCACCAGCAATGGAGGCAAGACCTTGAGAAAAAACTTCGTTGAGGGTTTCTATATCTGAAACTGTTCGGGTTACGAGGGTACCAATGGGTGTTTGGTCAAAAAAGGAAAGTTTTAGATGGACTAATTTATTATACAATTTAACTCGGATATCTTTGATGACTTGTTGACCGAGTGTTCCAGCGATGAAAGAAGTGAAAAAATTAAAAATGGTTTGAATGATCAGGATGGTAATCATCAAGATAAACATTCTAGTCAAATTTTCAATTTGATCTACTTGGATATAGTTGTCGATGGTATATCGGATAAGAAGGGGATTGAGAGGGCCAAGGCAAGCTACTATTAAAATCATGAATACTAATCCCCAAAAACGTAATTTATAGGGTCCTAAAAATCCGTATATACGTTTAAAAACTTGCCAATCGACTATTTTTCCTGATTCTTGAGACATTAGGAATTTTCTGTAATTTTTGAATTAATTTGGGAACAAGCTCCACCACAACCTTTGGCACATCCGCCGTCATTTTTTCGAAAAAACGAGCGAAAAACCAAGTTGCCTAAATAAAATAAGGCGATTGCAAATACAGAAAATATGATTAATTCTTCCATCATTTAGCGAACATACCAAAATTTTTGTAATTCTTTTAAGAAATCTTGGAAAACTTTCCCTCCGGCGATGATTTCTCCTTTAAATACAACATCTTCCTGTCCAGAAAAGTTTGAAACGCTACCTCCGGCCTCCTCAACCAAAATTTTTCCAGCACAGACATCCCAAGGTTTTAAATTATATTCAAAAAATCCTTCAAATCTTCCTGCTGCAACCCAAGCTAAATCTATTGCGGCCGCTCCCATTCTACGAAGTCCATGAGAATTTTTCATCAAATATTGTAAAAAACTAAGATAGGTATCTAATTGAGAAAATTCATAATAGGGAAAACCGGTGGCGAATAAGGCATTTTCAATGTTATCTTGGGAGGAAACATGGATTCTTTTTTGATTTAAAAAAGCCCCATTTCCTTTAGAGGCTTCAAAAAATTCTTTTCTTGACGGATCGTAAATTATTCCTAAAATTGGTTGTTTATTTTTCACTAAACCGATTGAAATTGCAAAAATTGGAAGGTGGTGAAGAAAATTTGTTGTTCCGTCTAAGGGGTCTACCACCCAATAATAGCCATCATCGATGGAATCATAACCGGTATTGGTTTCTTCACCGATGATTTTAGCTTCGGGGAAGGTTTTGATTAAAACCTCTTTGATTTTATATTCTGCTTCTTTGTCTACATAAGAAACAAGATCATTTTTTCCTTTTAAAACAATTTGTTCGGAATGAATCTTTGTTTGTTGTTCCAACATCCAATCCCCTATGTCAATAATTTTATCCCTTAATTCTTTCGAAATCCGCATTATTTTTGATTATAAAATTCACTTCCTTCTTCCTGATGTCCTACCAATAAATTCATGAGCTATGAGCCGCAGTGGAACTGCCATGAGTTATGAACTATGAGCCGCATTGGAACTGCTATGAGTTGTGAAGAGCGGCCGCCGCTCTTCCCTAATCTCGATTAACCAATTTAATTTCTTTTGAAAAGTTGATCCAATCAGCTAATAAACGTTGAGATTCAATAATAAAAATATCTTCTTTTAGACGTTTCAAAGCCCGTGCCTTTTCGTCTAATTTTTTTTCGTTTTCCTCGTCTTTATTGGCTAATTCTTCTTCGTTTTCTTTTTTCTGTTCATCAATTTCTTTTTTACGTTTATCATAATTTAAAGAAACAAGATTTTTTTCTTTTCTTTCTTGCCATTGGATAATATCCTCTTTAAGATCAAGAATTTTCTGGTCAGTATTCAAATCTTTTTCAAATTCTTTCTCAAGTTTAGCCATTAATTCAGTATTAATGGTATTAGTTGGTTTAAAATCTGATTTAGTAATTTGGTCCCATGGAAGGGCTGATTTTTGGGAAGATTCGCCAAATTCTTCTGCAGTAAAGCTTGAGGGCATTTTAAAATCTGGCATAACACCTTTTAACTGGGTAGAACTTCCTGTTATTCGGTAAAATTTCTCCAAAGTAAGTTTTAGAATTCCAGATGGTTTAGAAGACTTAATATAGTTATCTAGGTTAACCACGGATTGAACCGTTCCTTTACCATAGGTTTGGTCTCCGATAATAATACCTCTCTTATAATCTTGAATAGCACCAGCGAAAATTTCTGAGGCAGAAGCAGAAAAACGATTGGTTAATACGGCTAATGGTCCGGAATAAACCATTTCTTCATTCATATCATATTCGGCAGAAATGGCTCCGTCGGATTGTTTTCTTTGTACTACAGGTCCAAAAGGGATAAACAAACCTGTCAAATCAATGGCTTCAGTCAGGGAACCACCACCATTATTTCTAAGGTCAAGGATGACACCTTCCACCCCTTTTTCATTGTATTCTAAAAGAAATTTTTTAACATCACTGGTGGTGGAATTAAAATTATCTTCCTCTTTGCGGGCCGCTTCAAAATCCCTGTAAAACATCGGAAGAGTTATTACACCGATGGAATGTGAACCATTTTCATCTTGAAATTCTAAAATTTCCGATTTGGCGGTTTGTTCTTCAATTTTTATTTTTTCTCGAATAATTTTCACTTCGTGTGGAAGGGTACCTGGGGCTACCTTGGCAGAAAGAATTTTTAGTTTGACCATAGTACCTCTTTTTCCACGGATAATTTGAACGGCATCATCCGTAAACCAACCAACTACATCAACATATTCACCATCTTCTCCCTGAGCAACGCCAACGATTCGATCCTCTGGCTTTAATTCTCCCGCACGAAAAGCTGGACCTCCAGGAATCAATTCTTTAATGGTAATATAATCGCCTTCTAATCGAAGAGAGGCACCGATTCCATCAAAGGCTTGCGACATATCCTTGTTAAATTCTCCCGCATTTTTGGGATTCATATAATTTGTATGCGGATCGATTGCATTCGTGAAGGCATTCATCACCATTTGAAAAACATCTTCAGAGCTCGTCTTATTAAAATATTTTTCGGTACGGGTATAACGATTAGAAATATTTCTTAAAATCGTTGAATCTTCTAAACCAGAAATTTTCTCGTCTAATAAAATTCGTTTCAATTCCTTTCTCCAAAATTCATTTAAATCATCCGAAGAAACCGCCCAAGGAGCCTCTTCCCTATTCGGTGAATAGGATTCATCCGTAGAAAAATCAGGCATTTCTACTAACTGACTCTTAATAAATTCAAATCGTTCTTTAGATCGTTTGCTAAAGCGGTTGTACATGAAATAAGGCAAAGATAAATCTCCGGCCTTTAGGAAATCATCTAATTTATAACGATAATCCTCAAATTCATCAATATCAACTTGAAGATAAAAGGTTTTATTAGGATCAAAATCCTCAATTAGATTATCGAAGATAACTGAAGATAGAGAATCATCCAATTTTACTTTTTTATAATGATAATGCGCCAACAAATTCATGACAAGATTTTCTACCCGTGCTTGATCAATATTCGGTTGAAGTTCTTCTTGTTGAAAATTAAATTTTGCTACAAGATTGGTTTTTTCTCCTTCCGCATGAATAAAGGCAGCAATAAAAAAACTTAGTGGAAGTAAAATTGGAATGATTTTTTTCATAATTATTGTTCTATATCAATAAGTTCAACTTCAAATATTAAGGTGGCATTGGGAGGAATTACCCCGCCAGCTCCTCTTTCGGCATAAGCTAAATTGGAAGGTATATAAAAAATATATTTTGCACCAATACCCATTAGCTGAACACCTTCCGTCCAACCTGGAATCACCTGAGAAAGTTTAAATTTAACTGGTTCTCCTCTTTTATAAGAAGAGTCAAATTCTGTACCATCGAGTAATGTTCCTCTATAATGAACAGAAACCGTGCTATCGGCAGTAGGTTTTTGATCATTTCCTGTTTGGATAATTTTATATTGTAAACCAGAGGTTGTCGTTAAAATGCCTTCCTTAGATTTATTTTCTTCTAAGAACGCTTCCCCTTTCAATTTATTTTCTTGTGCCACTTGTTCATTTTCTTCTTGTATTTTTCTTTGCATCTCATTAAAAAAATTAGAGACAATTTCTTGGCATTTTTCAGGATTCAGCTGGGTTGTTTTTCCTGTTAAAGATTCCATCAATCCTTTGGAAACCATTGCTGGATTTAATTCTACCCCTTGTTGAATAAAGTTAGAACCCATTAAAACACCAAACGAATAGGATAATGAATCTTTAGAATTAGTTAAAGCAGAACTGTCCGAACCATTTTGGGCCTGCAAATTTTGATTTGCGAAAAGTGCAAAAATCAGGGTTAGGAAATAAATGTTTTTGTTTTTCATAAAATATAAATTTATTTAGAATTGCAAATTATAAATTTTCAGTCTATTTTTGCACCCGAAAAAAGTATTTTTTATCGATTAATAAAATTTAATTTCAAAATATGGCATCAGTTAGACCGGATGAGGTATCGGCAATCCTTCGTGAACAACTATCAAACGCAAAAACACAGGCAGAATTAGAAGAAATAGGCACCGTATTACAAGTTGGTGATGGTGTAGCTAGAATTTATGGCTTATCTAATGTTCAAGCCGGAGAATTAATAGAGTTTGAAAACGGACTAAAAGCTTTAGCATTAAATTTAGAAGAAGACAATGTGGGGGCGGTATTATTAGGAAACTCTAAAGAAGTAAAGGAAGGCGATACGGTTAAAAGAACTAATTTAATTGCTTCTGTTAAGGTTGGAGAAGGAATTTTAGGAAGAGTAGTAAATACTTTAGGAGAGCCAATTGATGGTAACGGTCCTATTGAAGGGGAACTTTTCGAAATGCCGTTGGAGCGCAAAGCCCCTGGGGTGATTTTTAGAGAGCCGGTAACTGAACCATTACAAACGGGTATTAAGTCAATTGATGCCATGATTCCAATTGGAAGAGGACAAAGAGAATTGGTTATTGGAGATCGTCAAACTGGAAAAACAGCCGTT
>CAZXZK010000044.1:8581-12361 GCA_964645295.1 uncultured Cytophagales bacterium
ATTGATGCAATCATCAACCAAAAAGAATTTTTTGATAAAGGAGAGCCTGTTTATTGTATATATGTAGCGATAGGACAAAAAGCTTCTACTATTAAGCAAGTGGAGCAAGTATTAAGAAAAGCCGGCGCTATGGAATACACCACGATTGTGTCAGCAAGTGCTTCTGACCCTGCGCCCATGCAATTCTATGCCCCATTTACTGGTGCAGCGATTGGTGAGTATTTCAGAGATACTGGTAGACCAGCTTTAGTAGTATATGATGATTTATCAAAACAAGCAGTAGCCTACAGAGAGGTATCCTTATTATTAAGACGTCCACCAGGACGTGAGGCTTATCCAGGTGATGTATTTTATCTTCACTCGAGATTGCTAGAAAGAGCAGCAAAAGTAAATTCATCGGATGAAATTGCTTCTCAAATGAATGATTTACCTGAATCTTTAAAAGGCAAAGTAAAAGGTGGAGGATCTTTAACTGCCTTGCCAATTATAGAAACACAAGCGGGTGACGTTTCTGCCTATATTCCTACCAACGTAATTTCGATTACTGATGGACAGATATTCTTAGAAACGAATTTATTTAATGCAGGTATTCGTCCGGCTATCAACGTGGGTATTTCGGTATCTCGTGTAGGGGGTAATGCTCAAATCAAGCCAATGAAAAAAGTAGCTGGTACTTTGAAATTAGACCAAGCACAATTTAGAGAATTGGAGGCATTTGCGAAATTTGGTTCAGATTTAGATGCTTCTACTAAATTAACGATTGACCGTGGTAGAAGAAATCTTGAAATGTTGAAGCAAGGACAATTTTCTCCACAAAAAGTAGAAGATCAAGTAGCGATGATTTATTTATCTACAATCGGCGGTTTAGATAATGTACCTGTTGATAAGGTAAGAGAATTTGAAAAAGACTATATCCAAGTATTACAGACAAGCCATGCAGATGTATTGTCTGAAATTAAAAAAGGAAAATACGATGATACCATTACTTCGACCTTGAAAAAAGTGGGAGCAGAAGTAGCGTCTAAATATTAATTAAGAATTAAGCGTGCACCACCTACAATTAGGTCTTTAGATTTTTAAGTAAAAAAATATGGCTTCATTAAAAGAGGTAAGAAATAGAATTAGTTCAGTAAATTCAACGCAGCAAATCACGAAAGCGATGAAAATGGTATCTGCTGCAAAATTGAGAAGGGCTACAGATGCCATTGTGCAAATGAGACCCTATTCAAAAAAATTAGCTGAATTAATTTCTACCGTATCTTCGAAAACAGAAGCAGGATTAGAAAATCCTTTCACAGAAATCCGCGATATTAATCGTGTATTAATAATTGTTGTTACGTCTGACAGAGGTTTATGCGGCGCTTTCAATACCAATATTGGAAAAGCGACAATCCAATTAATTAAAGAAAAATATCAATCTCAACTAGAAAAAGGTAATTTAGAAATTTTAACCTTGGGCAAAAAAGGTTATGAATATATTTCTAGAAGAGGTTATTCAGTTGATGGAAAGTATACAGAAGTATTCTCTGATTTAAGTTTTAATCACGTCAAAGAAATTGGAGAATATGTTCTAGATAAATTTAAGAACAAAGAATTTGACAAGGTAGATATCATTTATAATGAATTTAAGAATGTAGCAACACAAATCATTCAGATAGAAGATTTCTTACCACTGGTTGAGCAATCATCTACCGAAGGCCAGGGTTCATCCGCCGACTATACCTTTGAACCGAATGAAGCAACAATAATCAATGAATTAATTCCAAAATCTCTAAAATTAAGTATCTATAGAGCATTATTGGAATCCAATGCTTCTGAACACGGTGCTCGAATGACTGCGATGGATAAAGCGACAGATAATGCCGGAGAATTGTTGAAATCTTTAAAATTAGAATACAATCGATCAAGACAAGCTGCCATTACCACTGAAATCCTTGAGATTGTGGGTGGTGCAGAGGCCTTAGCTTCCAGTTAATTTTATTAAATATCCAATTTGTTTAAGACCGATAAAAAATCCGAAACTGCTATTTTAGTTGCTGTAACCACAGCACAACAAACTGCAGAACAAACGAAGGAATATCTAGAGGAACTTGCTTTTTTAGCCCTGACAGCGGGGGTAGAAACGAAGGCAACCTTTCATCAAAACCTACCTAAAGTAGACAATAAAACCTATGTTGGAAAGGGAAAATTAGATGAAATTATTGCTTTTGTCGCCTATCACTCGATTGATTTAGTGGTATTTGACGATGACCTAAGCCCCTCACAAATAAGAAATATTGAAGGAATTTTAGAAAAATATAAGATTAATGTAAAAGTCTTAGACAGAAGTCTATTAATTCTGAATATTTTTGCCATGCGAGCAAAAACTCAACAAGCAAAAACCCAGGTAGAATTGGCCCAATACCAATATATGCTACCTAGATTAACTAGGATGTGGACCCACCTTTCCAAACAAAGAGGTGGTGTAGGCATGAGAGGCCCGGGTGAAAAAGAATTAGAAACCGACCGAAGAATCGCCAATGATCGGATTGCCCTATTAAAAGAAAAACTCGAAAAAATCGACAAACAATCCTATACTCAAAGGAAAAATAGAGATTTATTAGTTCGCGTTGCCTTAGTCGGTTATACCAATGTGGGTAAATCAACGCTCATGAATAAATTATCAAAATCCGAGGTATTTGCAGAAAATAAACTTTTTGCGACCTTAGATTCAACGGTAAGAAAAGTTAATTGGGATGGAATCCCTTTCTTATTATCCGATACAGTGGGATTTATCAGAAAACTACCAACCCTTTTAGTAGAATCTTTTAAATCTACCTTAGATGAAGTAAGGGAAGCTGATATTTTATTGCATATTGTTGACATATCCCATCCAAATTTTGAGGAGCAAATTGAGGTGGTCAATCAAATTTTAACAGAAATTGGGGCGAGTAATAAACCCATGATTTTGGTGTTTAATAAAATTGACAAATACAAGGTAGAAGAAATATATTTTGAGGGGAACCCGGAAATGGAAGGAGAAAGATCCTTATCAAAAGAAGAGCAGGTATTGAGGCTATTAGAACGCAGTCATTGGAAAAAACAAATTTTAAAAACGATCTTTATTTCCGCAATTAAAAAATCGAATATGGATGATTTAAGGACAGAATTATTTCGTCTAATCAAAGAAAAACATTATACCATATTCCCGAATTGGATGAATGGCGGGCATCTAAATAGTTTTAGTGATGGATATTTTCCTTTGGAAAATTAGTTGACATCCAAATCGCAAATTTTTCTTTAAATAATTTTAATCTAAAAAAGGCATAGGCTACAAATAGGCCAATAACCAATCCAAATATCCCATATTTTAAAACGGAACGCTTATAATAATTAAGAGGATAACTAGGCTTTGAAATATAGGTAACAGCTGGTTTTAGATTGTTGTTTAAAAGTTCCAGGATTTCTTGATTTTTTTTTGCCTCTGCATAGAGATAATAATTCTGCTCAATTTGCTTATTAATATCTCTGATTTTTTGTTTATCTTGCTCTAATATTAGTAATTTATTTTCATCTTGAAAACGCGACAATTGGCGGTTTAAAGTACGAATATTTTTATCTAGACTATCCACCTTGAATTTAACAAAATCCTCATTTTTCTTCCCTAGACCTAATATGATTGAATTATTAAAATTGATAAACTCTTGGTTTAGAATTTCATTAAATAATAGTGCAAAATCCTGATTTTCGTGCTGGACAGAAATGGTAAAAATTCCGGATTTAGGATCTAAGCCAACCCCG
>CAZXZK010000044.1:12493-16922 GCA_964645295.1 uncultured Cytophagales bacterium
CTCATTAAACAAAACTCGTCGCATGATATTTTCACTGAAAAAAGTCTGTCTAGATCTTTCAGAAACCGTATTTAAGGCATCTTCAATACCCAATAAGTTCGTTACCGCTGAAATACTATTAAAATTATTACCTGTGCTCAAAGGGTCTGAATTAAGAAAAAAACGGGTCACAGAGATATATTTTCCTTTTGAAAAATAAATAAAAGAACCCAAAGAAAGACCGGAAATGAGACCAGTCATCAGTAAAGCGATCCAATGGTTTTTTAAAATCTTTTGCAAAAGAATGAATTCTTTTGTGACAAATTTTGCCAAAATTTCAAAATCAGAAGGTCGATTATTTTCTGTTGAATTTTCCATTAATTGGCTTGTCTAATATAGAAATACACGAGTGAAACGGACGTGGAGAGTGTCAGAATTTTATTAAAGGTCTTGTCCCAATCAATTCCTTTCTTTTCAGAATCTAGAATCTTATCTTTTAATTGGGTTATTCTAATCTGGTCCCCACTTTCTACTATGGGGTAAATTCTGAAAAAGAGAAATTTCTTTATTCCGATATTACGTCCATTGGCCTTTTGAACATATAAAGAATTTTTATCTACATATTTGGCAAAACCACCACCAAAATTACTAATATACCATTTAGCAGAATAATCTCCGGAGTAATTTACATAAAAATAATTCGTATCATTAACCACATTATTGATTCCAAAATTATATATTTTAACCAAATTGGTATAGGAACCAATATCAACAATATCTCCATTTTGTAATTGGGGATCAAATTTTGGATTATGAGGATTTTGAATGGAAAGGGGATAACTGAATTGGATAGCAACACTATCTATGGAAGATTTAATTACACGGACTGAATTCCTGTCTGCTGTACTTAATAGTCCTTCAGAATCTTTTATTAAATCAGAAAAATAATAGGGCTCTAATCCAAAATAATATTCCCCTGGTTTTTTTACTTGACCTTTAATTGTCACTGACCTGGCAACATAGGCATTGACTTTCGGACGAACCACAAAACGGTCATAAGGTTGAACAATCAAATCTTCATCATTTTGAAATTCAAGAAAATTATCCTTTAATATCAATTCTTTTTTAATGAAGCTACCATAGCCAAATTGGTCAACCTGATAACGATATAAATCGACTCTTTTACTTGCTAAAACGGTATTGCCTCCAGAAAGACGCATTAAATCTGCAAACTTTAGATCTTTTGAATATTTATAAATACCTGATTGATTCACTTCTCCACTCAAGGCAACCTCAAAATCAAAGGAAAAATCTTTTCTGTTTAATACAATCAAAGAGTCACCTGGTTTCAAAGAAAAATCCTTTTCTAAATTGACATAAGAATAAGAGACATCGTAATCATTAAAGGGGTTTGTATGAACGAGGTAGCCTTTTGGAATAGCTTGAGAACTATAGCCCTTGGCCAAAGTCAATAAGGATTTAAAAGGAATTATATCGTTTGAAAAAATTGAAATACTGGTATCTTTTTTAACTTGGCCACCTATGGATACTTTAAACAAACCCAAATAATCCTTTTGCTTAAAGGCCATGATTTGATCTCCTTTTTGTAAGAGAAATTTTCTAGCAATATCTTCTTGAAAAAAAGTAGAATCTAGATGAATAAATTCTTCGTGTTTATCGCCTTTAATACGTCGAATCACTAAATCAGAAACGTGAATATCTTGCAGTGGCTTTGCTTTTGAAAAAAGCGTGAACAAATTGGGTGTTGAAGAAAATTCATATTTACCAGGATATTCAACTCCACCAAGAATTTCTACATAATTATCAAACAAATCAGAATAACCTGGAAAACGAATACTATCCAAATCCATTAAAGGAGCATTTATTTTAGATTGAATAATATCCTGATAGGAATAATCTAATACTAATTTTTCCCCTTTCCTAACCCCTTCAACATGAATTAATTCCCCTGAAAATTTACCAGTAACCCCACCAGACAATTCAATTAAATCTTTCAAACCTTCCTCTTCCTTCAATTCGTAAAATCCAGGTCTTTTAACTGCATCAGAAATATAAACCTGCTTTTGGTAAAGAGGAACAAAAATTAAATCATTTTCTTGTACATAAGGATCAAAATCTCCAAATGGATTTTGAATAGCTTTGTACAAATCCACATAAACTCTTTTCCCATTCCGAATAATTTGAATGGACCGCAAACTTCCTTTCGGACTAAAACCACCCGCCTTTGCTAAGACATTTAAAACCGAATTCACGGAAGAAACAGAATAATTACCCGGATTCATCACCTCTCCCATTACTCGTACATTCACCGTTTTACTGGCCTTTAGGTTTACATATAACTGGCTAGTATTGAAAGAAAAATATTTTGAAAATACGTTTTGAATTTCTTTTTTAGATTCTGACCAAGATTTTCCAGATAGAAAAATTTTAGGTAAACCCTCTGGATTGATAAATCCCGCTGAATTTATTTCAAAAATTCCATAAAATTGTGTCCGACCAGAAATGGTAATTTCAATTAAATCATTTTTTGAAAGAATATAATGGTCACGGGGAGTAATATCATTGATCACAGAGGCATAATAATTTTTAAATTGTTGATGACCATATATCTCCTTTTCATGTTTTCTCAAAGAATCTATACTCTTTTCATTTTTTAGAATAATTTCTGAACCTAAATTTTTAGACTCAAAGGTTTTGGATATTGGTTCCTCTTTTAATAATAAGGAGGATTTTTTCAAAATGGAAACACCATTGTTTTTATTCAATCTTTTAGTTTCGAGATAGTCCTCTAGAATGTTTCTTATTTCCTCTTGTTGAATGGCCAGGGATTCTAAACTCTGATTTTCTATATCGATACCTTTAGCTAATAAAATAGTTGAAACTTCCTCTTTCGTTAAGGTATCCTCGGGAAAATATTTCATTAATTCTTTGAATATTTCCTCTTTTTTGGCCATTTCAATTTGTGAAAAAGAATGGAAAGAAATAAAGAAAATTAGAAAAAAAATAGATAAGAAATTTAGTGATTTCATTTACAAGTGGTTAGAATAAAAAACAAATATCCAAAAACTTTTTGAAAATCGAAAAGAAAATTACGTATTGACTAGTACCATTTCTGAGAAACGTTACTAATTAATTATTCGATATTCAGTTTTTGAAAGAAAAACTAAGGCAAAAAACCAAGAATTTAATACATGTAATTTCTGAGAGAATTTTTTTTGATGCGAGATATTTTCTTGAAAATTTCCTTTTTTAAATAGAGCTATCGGCAATTTCCAAAGCCAATACAACACAAAAATAAGATGGTAATTCAAATAAAGTGTCATCAAAGATAGAATTCCATAGGATTTTCTTATCCAAAGAAAATTGGATAATTGAATTTGCAAGTCGAATCGATTAATAAAAGATTGGTCTTGTTTTCTAAATTCATTTTCCTTTTCTAAATGAATAAATGCTAATTGAGGCAAAAGGGCTAATTTACCTTTTTGCCTCATGCGAAAGGATAATTCGGCATCCTCACCATAGAGAAAAAATTGAGAATCCCAGCCACCTAATTCTTGAAAATCATCCTTAGTCAATAAAATAAAGGCTCCGGATAAAAAATCGGTATCAGTGGGAATATCTGATTTAAATTCAAACCACTTTTCTAATCTATCATAAAGGAAATTGGCAGATGGAAATAGATATAAATCTTTCCGAATTTGACCCAAACGATTATATCCTTTGAGGGGTTGTTGATCCATTCCTAATTGAATCCCTGAACAAGCAATATAGGTTAAATTTGATGTTAAAAATTCAATTCCTCTCATGATAGAATCTTGAAAAAGAAGGGTATCAGGATTTAAAAATAAAAGATATTTTCCTTTAGCTGATTTTGCGGCCAAATTATTCGCTTTAGAAAAGCCTAAATTACCCAAAGAATGAATCCACTTGATAGGTAATTCCTCCGAAAATGGATTTTGTGAATTGGAATTATCTGCCACCAAAATTTCAAAGGATAGGTTAGGGGTATTTTGAAGAATGGAATGAACGCAATCTTCTATCTGCTTTTCAGTTTGATAATTAACAAGAATGATAGATACATCCATTCGACTATAGCTAAAATATGTGGCCCCAGCGGGAATCGAACCCACATCAAACGTTTAGGAAACGTCTATTCTATCCGTTGAACTATGGCGCCAAATAAAAGAATCACAAAAATTCAAAATTATTTCAAAACATGCAAAAAAGAATTTTGTTATCTTTGTGTATAAAATTAATAATAAATTATGAAAATTATTGCATTTGGGGCATCTAGTCCAGAATCAGACATTCACTCAATTTCTAACCTAGAAAGAAGAGAAGTCGGAGAAAAAGACATCTTGGTAGATATTTTATATTGTGGCGTTTGCCACTCTGATATTCACATGGCACGGTCTGAATGGGGGCCAGC
>CAZXZK010000044.1:16932-17714 GCA_964645295.1 uncultured Cytophagales bacterium
CTGGTATTGGTGTATTCGTCGATTCTTGTAGAAACTGTAAGCCATGCCAAGATGGTTGGGAAAATTATTGCGAAGATGGTATGACTGGCACTTATAACGGTTATTACAGAGATGGAATAACTCCTACTTATGGTGGATATTCGGATAAATTTGTAATTGATGAGCATTATGCTCTTCACATTCCTTTTACAGATGACCAATTAGCGGGGGTTGCTCCTCTTTTATGCGCAGGAATTACTACCTATTCTCCTTTAATGTTTGCCAAAATAAAAAAAGGTGACAAAGTCGCTGTTTTAGGATTAGGTGGCTTGGGTCATATGGGGGTAAAGTTTGCCGTTGCTATGGGTGCTGAAGTTACCATGCTTTCTACCTCCCCTTCCAAAAAAGCGGATGCTCAAAGACTGGGTGCACATCATTTTGTTTTAAGTACCAACCAAGAGGAATTAGATGCGCTAAAATCAAGCTTTGACCTTATTTTAAATACCGTGGCAGCCAAACATGATTTAAATAAGTTTTTAAATTTGCTAAAATTAGAAGGTAAAATGTTGGTCGTAGGAATTCCTCCTGAGAATAATGAATTTGCAGCCGCAAAATTAATTTCCAACAGAAGATCCATCATTGGTTCTATGATTGGAGGTATTAAAGAAACCCAAGAAATGTTGGATTTTTGTGCGAAAAATAATATTGTCTCCGATGTAGAAATTATCCAACCTAGCCAAATAAATGAAGCCTATGAACGAGTAATTAAATCTGATGTTAAATATCGATTTGTCATTGATATG
>CAZXZK010000045.1:0-4212 GCA_964645295.1 uncultured Cytophagales bacterium
GTAGGTCATTGGTTCGATCCCGATAGGAGGCTCAGAAACCCTAGCAGAAATGCTGGGCTTTTTTGTTTTAAATATACCCCTATCCTATCTATTTGCCTTTTTAATCAAAGGAATCCAGTTAAATAATAATTTTCTTGAAAGTAGAACTTATTTACCATTTTGTCAAATTCGTTATAAAATTTGCTACTTTGGATCAAATTTGTTGGGATCAATTTTGTCCAGTTTTTTATACGTATGTATACTCTACAAGGCTAATTTTTGAGGCTCCGAATGAAGAGTGAGTTAGTTGATATTCTAGGCTTTCAAAGTCACTAGTCCTCATAAATCGACTTTTTTGAAGAATGGTATTTGTTTAATTAGAAAGTTCCTTTTTTGAATTGTTTTATACTTATTATGTTAATTGTTTTAAAATTAACTATATTTGTAACTAATTGATTTGTAGAATATAAAACATTCATTATGTTAATTGTTTACAATTATTAATGTTAATTAATTAAATAAATATTGGAAATGTCTGAAGCAACATTTAGCCACGTCGATTTAAAATTACTTGAGCCAACTTTTGATTCAACCCTTACTGATTTAATAATTGAACTAGATTATTTACGTAAGAAGGAATTAGGAGGCTCTATTCATCCAAAAGTTTTTTTTCAATTGAAACATATCTTTCACAAATTAGAAAGTATAGGTTCAGCTAGAATAGAGGGGAATAACACAACAATTGCTGAATATATTGAAACAAATATTTCAGAAAGGAAAAACTTCTCAGAGTGGATTAAAGAAATTCAGAATATCGAAAAGTCATTGGCATTTGTAGAAGATAGTATTGCTAGTTTCCCAATTAACAGGGCATTTATTAGTGAAATGCATAAGATGATAGTTAACGATCTTTTGCCTCCACCTAAAGGCGAAGGAGATATTACACCAGGAGAATATCGAAAGATCAATTTAGAAATAAGTAAATCAACTCATAAGCCACCTGAGTGGTTAAAAGTTAGTGATTATATGCAAGAATTATTCGACTTTATTAATAAAGAGGATAGCCCTAAATATGATTTGTTAAAAACAGCTATAGCTCATCACCGATTTGTTTGGATTCACCCATTTAGAAATGGTAACGGAAGAACAGTTCGTTTGTTTACTTATGCAATGCTAGTAAAAGCGGGATTTAATGTTAATGTAGGTCGAATAATTAACCCCACTGCAGTATTTTGCAGTAATAGAAATGATTATTATAATTTCTTATCCGAGGCAGACAAAGGTACTGAGGCTGGAATGATATCTTGGATAGAATATGTTCTAAAGGGTCTTAAAGAGGAGATTGAAAAAATAGATAAGCTATCAGATTATGAATATCTACGCAAGGAAATCTTGGTACCATCAATCAGTTTATCTTTAGATAGAAGGTATATTACCGAGTTAGAGTCTAAAATACTTAAAAGAGTTGTTGAGCTTCAAGTTATCTCTGCTTCAGATCTTAAAGATATATTCCCTGGAAAGGCTGATTCTGAAGTTTCAAGACAAATAAAAAAGCTTATTAATCAAAAAATGTTGACCCAAGAAAAAGAAGGGGGACGTAAGTATGTTTTGAGTTTTGATAATAATTATTTGCTTCGAAGCATTGTTAACCAATTAGGTGATAAAGGGTTTTTACCAATGAGAGATGAAGAATAGTTTTTTGTTAACAAAATACACTTTATGGTACAACTTGAAAAAGATATAATATCCAACCTTATTGGCCTAATTTTACTTTTTAACCTGAATAAATTCTACCAAAATAATGCCTCAAATAATGAATAATTTACCAATCCTAATTCATTTTCATCTACATCCGAGAAGAACTGGAGTTACGACCAGTATTGAAAATATTCTCCCCTACCTCGAAAATGATTTTAAGGTCTATGTTTATGGAAAATCGGTCAATTGGAAAAATCAACTCAATACCAAAGAATTAAAAGATATTTTGGCAAATCAACAAAAGGTAATTATACACGTTCACCGAAATAATGAAATTCAAAAAGCACTTTTCCTACGTTTTTTAGGTTATAATTTTAAACTTATCGCCACCAGGCATGCTGCCACCCCTCCATCCTGGTTTACCCGTTTCCTATTAAAAAAATCTGATAAAATTGTTGGTTTGATCAAATCCATGAAAAATGATTTAGGTGACCAAATTGAAATTATTGGCCATGGAGTTGATATCAACCGATTCCACAAAAAAATAAGTTCTACCTATTTAGGAATTAAACAAAGAAATTTTTTTCTAGTAGCAGGTAGGATCAGAAAGGCAAAAGGACAAAAAACCTTTTTAGTTGCCATGATTCCACTTTTAAAAACTCATAAAGATTTAGCCGCTGTGATGATTGGCAAGGTAGATGAATGGAAATTCGTAGATGAGATTCAAAAAATTGTCAAAAATGAAAAATTAACCGACCAAGTATATATTCTTCCTCCTACCGATGAAATAGAACTATATTATTCCCAATCATTGGCCACGATAGTGCCATCTCATTCTGAAGGATTTTCCCTCGTAGCCATTGAAGCAATGGCATGTGAAACAAATGTAGTAGCAACTGAAAATGTCGGTATCCATAATGAAATAATTGATAATGGTCTCACAGGATATTTATTTAAACCAGGAGACTCAATCAAATTAAACCGAATTTTAGATGATATTGTTCAAGGAAAATCCACTATTTCAATACAAAAATCAAAAGAAAAAATCTTCAATGAATGGACTTCACAATTGGAAGCGCAAAAATTAAAACGATTATATCTTGGTGAAAAATAATTTTTTTAAATTTGTTATCTATGTACTAAACCTATGAAAATATCTAAACTAATTTCGCTATTAGTGGGAATTCTATTTTTAAATAGTTTTTATTTATTTAGCCAGAATATTTCGAATAAATCAGAGAAATTACCTTTACCGGCAGATGCAGATCCCAATGATGAAAATTGGAAAGGAATAGATGATTCAAAAAAAGACCCCATTCAGCCATTAAGTCCGGCTGAACAACAAGCTTTATTCCAATTGCCAGAAGGATATATTATTGAACCAATCTTAACTGAACCTCAAATTGAACAACCTGCCGCAATTGCCTTTGACGGCATGGGGAGAATGTATGTATTGGAACTACGAACCTATATGTTGGATGCCGATTCGAATGGGGAATTAGAACCCAAATCCAGAATTTCAAGATGGGAAGATAAGGATGGCGATGGTTTATATGAAACAGGTACAGCCTTTCTTGATAATTTAATTTTCCCACGATTTGTACTTCCATACGGCAAAGATTGTATCCTTTCCATGGAATCTGACCAAGATGAAGTTTATAAATATACAGATACCGATGGAGATGGCATTGCTGATAAAAAGGAGTTTTTTACCAATAAATATGGAAGATCAGGAAATGTTGAACACCAACAGGCTTTTATGTATTGGGGAATGGATAATTGGCTTTATTCAACTGTCAATGCCTTTCGAATAAGGGAAACAGAAAATGGAATTATTCGTGAAAATACAGGCTCAAATCGTGCCCAGTGGGGTTTAACACATGATTTAGATGGAAAATTATGGTTCCAAGGTGGGGCATCTGGAGTTCCTTCTTATTTCCAATTCCCCATTCACTACGGAAACTATTCCTATAAAGAAGAAATTGCAGACGGATTTAGAGTTCCCTATGGTGCTGCCGTTAAAATTGCTGATATGCAAGGCGGAATGGATGAAATTCGTCAGCCTGATGGCTCCTTAAATGGTGTAACAGGCTCATCTGGAAACGATGTATATAAAGGCACCAATTGGCCAAAGCAGATGATTGGACAATATTTCTATGGGGAGCCAGTTGCCCGAATTGTGCGACAAATTAATCCGGAAGTAAAAGAAGGACTCACCACCATTCACAATGTTTTTCAGGAGCAAAAATCGGAATTTCTTCGGTCTACAGATCCTTTATTTAGACCCGTAGATATGGCAACCGCTCCCGATGGATCCATGTATGTTGTGGATATGTACCATGGAATTATCCAAGAAGGACAATGGACACCCAAAGGGTCTTATTTACGTTTTAAAATAGAACAATATCAATTGGATAAAATGGTAGGTATGGGTAGAATTTGGAGAATTCGATATCAAGGAAATGAATTAAATAAGAAAAAACCGAATTTTTACGAAATTCCCTCAGAAGAATTAATTCAGGAATTAACCAATGA
>CAZXZK010000045.1:4222-5237 GCA_964645295.1 uncultured Cytophagales bacterium
TGGTGGAGAGACGCCGCACAACAAGAATTAGTTTTAAGAAAAGACCTGTCCGTAGTTCAAGACCTTTTAAAATTGACAAAATCAGGAACTTATTTATCCAGATCGCATGCATTATGGACCTTAGAGGGGTTGAATCAAATCAATTCAAAATTAATCTTAGAACTGATGAAGGATAATAATCCAAAGATTCAAATTCAAGCAATGCGGGCGGGGGAATCTTTGGTAAAAAGAGGGAATCAAGAATTGAATAGGACCTACCAAGAATTAGTGCATTCTAAAAATGATGAAGTGGCCATTCAAGCAATTTTAAGTATGAAATTTTTGAAGATTCCTGAATTAAAAGAATCCGTTGAAAAAGTATTAACGGAAAATATTTCTAAGGGAGTACAATTAGTAGGTAGGCAAAGTATTGAAGATAAAAAAGAAACCAATAATCCTTTTTGGGGTGGTAATGCGCTGAGTGACGAACAAATGGCCACCATTGAGCGGGGAAAATCAATTTTCAATGAATTATGCTCACAATGCCATGGGAATACAGGCATGGGAACTGACCTCGGGAATGGACGCTTATTGGCGCCTGCCTTATCCGGAAATATTCGGGTACAGGGCCATCCCTCCTATGCAATAAAAGTAGTTTTAAATGGAATGAAAGGGAAAATTGAAGGCAAGTCCTATGCAGGAGATATCATGGCACCCAATAAAGAACAAAATGACCAATGGGTTGCAGATGTTGTTTCCTTTATCAGAAAAGAATTATCCAATGGAGCAGGATTTGTCAATGCGGCATACGTAAATTCCATCAGGAAATCTATGCAATCTGAAGAAATTTATGAGTATGACCATCTAAAATCTGAAATACCACAAATTTTAAAACCTGAAACAAATTGGAATATTAGGGCCTCCCATACTTTTAGTCGAAGAAAAGGAGGAAATATTGATCCTAAAACAGCCTTTAATTTTGAAGGTTGGTCTACTGGGGAAAACCAAGTTGCTGGCATGTGGTATCAAGTAAAAT
>CAZXZK010000045.1:5247-7638 GCA_964645295.1 uncultured Cytophagales bacterium
CAAGACAATTAAAACCAGGCTATCGTTGGGGGCAATCCGAGGGACCTCCACCCTACCTAAGCACCCATCCAAGAAAAATGGACATATTAGCCTCTCAGGATGGAAAAGTATGGAAAAAAATCCGTGAAAATTTTTCCGCCCAAGAAAACGAAAATACCATTGTCATGGATGAATTCAAAGCCAAATATTTAAGATTTGAATTGAAAGAAAAGGTTGAAGATGAATTCCCAATACCATGGGAAATGCGCACTTTAAAGATTTATGGGAAATAATTATTTCCCAATTTTTTTAAATTCTATATAAGAATAGATGACCGGAATTAAGGAAATGATTACCAATATACTGATAAATGGTATTAAGGTATTTTCAAAAATAAAGTAAAGGATAAAAATCAATATTCCTCCCCCTATCCAAAATTGAGAGGCTATTTCATGTGTTTTTGTCCATACTTCCGGGCTTTCCAAGGTCCAGGGTGTTCGGATACCCGCAAAATAATTCGGTTTTAATCCTTTAAAGCCCCATCCTAATCCGGAAAAACCCAATCCTATTAAAGCAAAGATCAAATTGGAATCTGCCGAATCGGGGTTTTTTGTCATGTATAAAATATAAGACATCACCAAGGAAATAAATAATTGTATAATCATTCTTAGCTTTAAATATTGGCTATCGGCAGGGTCGATATTTTTCTTAGGATCAATTTTAGGAATAAAACGTAATAATAGATATAAAAAGACAGGAATACCTGTAATAATGAATAATAATTCAGATTTCGCTCCCATTCTATCAATATCCCCGTTTGCATTCCAATGCATGGGTACCTCATCAGGTAAATCATTCCAAATAATTCCCAAAAAAACAATGGGAATTAAAGCAATTAACAGGATCATTATTTCTTTGGATTTCATAGAAGTAGAATAGTTAAAAAAAATCTAAAATAAATGATATTTGTGACTTTTGTCACGATTTAAACAAAATAAATATTTAATCTTGGAAATATATTATAAATTAAATTACAAAAAAACTAAATGTTAACCATGAAACATCAAATTTTAATTATCGGAGGAGGTAATGCAGGAATCTCCATTGCCAGTCAGTTATTAGCCAAGGATTCTTCTTTAGATATTGCCATAGTAGATGGAAGTGAAAAACATTATTATCAACCAGCCTGGACGCTCGTAGGTGGAGGAGCCTTCAATATTGAAGATACGGTAAGAGATGAAGAGGATGTCATGCCAAAGGGAGTAAAATGGATAAAAGCTTTTGCTGATAAAATTGATGCCAAAAATAATAAAATAACGCTTGACAACAAGGATATTGTTGAATACGAATATTTGATTGCAGCTCCAGGAATTCAATGTAATTGGGGAGAAATTAAAGGATTGGAAGAAACCCTTGGAAAAAATGGAGTCACTTCTAATTATCGATTTGATTTAGCTCCTTATACCTATAAGTGCATTCAAAACACCAAGAATGGCCTTGCAGTATTTACACAGCCCAATACGCCCATTAAATGCGGGGGAGCGCCCATGAAAATCATGTTTTTAGCATCCGATTATTTCAGAAAAAATAAATCGGGGAACAAGGTGCAATTCATGAGTGGAGGTGGAAGGATATTTGGAGTTGATAAATATGAAAAACAATTAAAGAAAATAATCGAAAGATATCAGATTTCTCCTACCTTAAATGTGAAAATGACTGAAATTGACGGGAAAAATAAGGTGGCAACCTTTATTGGTTTTGGAGATGGAAATAAAGATAAGGAGTACAAAGTAAAATTTGATATGATCCATGTCACCCCGCCCCAGTCTGCTCCTGATTTCATCAAAGAAAGTCCTTTGGCCAATGAAGCAGGTTGGATTGATGTTGATAAAAATTCCTTGCAGCATACGAAATTTCCAAATGTCTTTGCTGCCGGAGATGTTGCAGGAATTCCGGTATCGAGAACTGGTGCGGCAATTCGTAAACAAGCTCCAATACTAGTGGAAAATTTATTGGCAGTCATGCGGGGAAACATGGCGGATCATTCTTATGATGGCTATTCTTCTTGTCCGATTGTAACAGGCTATGGGAAATTAATTTTAGCTGAATTTGATTATACAAATACTCCTAAGGAAACATTCCCATTTGATCAATCAAAAGAACGATGGACGATGTGGGTGTTAAAAAAATACTTATTACCATTCTTTTATTGGACGAGGATTTTACCAGGCAAAATGTAGGAATTAATTTAATTCGGAAGAATAGGGCATCGATTCTTGTGCACCCTTTCGGGTAACAGAAATGGAAGCTGCGATAATTGACTTTTTTATTGCTGCTTCCATTTTTTCATTTTGGGAAAGGAAAGCAGCCAAACAACCGTTAAAACAATCACCTGCGGCAGTCGTATCAATT
>CAZXZK010000045.1:7648-16091 GCA_964645295.1 uncultured Cytophagales bacterium
GAATAAGCTATATTGGTTGATAAAGAGGCTTCAAATTCATTGGGTGTTATGATGAATAAATTTGAATAAATAGAATCTGGCATTGGCAAGGCTGGCGCAGGATTAAGGATCAATTTATTACCTATTTTTTCGGAAATG
This sequence comes from uncultured Cytophagales bacterium, assembly GCA_964645295.1. Lineage (GTDB taxonomy): Bacteria > Bacteroidota > Bacteroidia > Cytophagales > Spirosomataceae > CAZVFE01. The sequence continues at coordinate 7,787 of CAZXZK010000045.1, forward strand.
GATTTTAATTTTAGTATGGTATCCAAAGGAATTTCTAACTGACAAATAAAAATATCATCTTGATTAAAATTTTCTAAAATTTCCTTCTCTTGATTAAGTTTTAGATTTGAATTTGCCCCCGGCGCAACGGTAATGCTATTTTGACCTGTTTCATCTACATTTATTAAAGCAATACCTGTCGGATTATTTTTATCTTTAGTAATATACCGACAATCAATCCCCTCATTCTCAAAATTCTTTAACTGTTCTGTTCCGAAAAGGTCGTCTCCAATATTGGCATATAAATAGGTTTGGGCATTCATTCTTGAAGTGGCAACAGCCTGATTAGCTCCTTTACCACCCATTTTTTTTAAAAATTCGCCTCCCAAAACGGTTTCACCTGGTTTTGGTATTTTTGAGGAATAAATAATTAAATCAGTATTGACACTACCAACCACTAAAACTTTTCTCATTCTATTTTAATTTGACAATCCAAAATTTAAACAAAAACATTGAATATTATCTTATTTATGGATGAAAACCTTGTTAATTTTTCCTTGAGAAACCAAAAGATAAATACCAGAATTTTCAATAAAATTCAAATCCAATTTAATTTTATTTTTTTTGTTTGGAATTTGATTTAAATTCCAAGATTTAAGTTTTCTACCGTGGAGGTCAAACAATTCCACCAACTGATAATTCTCTTGATTGGAATACCATTCAAAAAATAATATTCCTGAACTAGGGTTAGGGTATAGTTTAATATCTTCAAAAATTTCCTCCTGAATACCTAAAATAGTAAAATTCGGTATTTTCCAATTACTTAATCCCTTTCTATTGGAAAACATTCTTTGATTGACCCATAAATGAAATTGTCCGGAAGTTAAATTGACGGGATTAGTCACCTGTTCAATATTAATTGAATCACCAGTAAAATAGTCAAACCATTTTCCTTTGGCTGGAAATGAAATATTTCCAGAATATGAATTGTTTGCTGTATTGGCAATAAAAAACCAGGTGGTATCTGATAAGGTATTGATAATTCTTTTAAAATTGGTAGATGTTTCCAAGAGATAATTGGAATTATAGGAAGGATGATTCTGTTTTAAATAAGCTAATTCAGCATAGAAATCGTATAAAGATTTTCTATCGGCATTGAGATAATAATTCCACAGGATTGGTTTTCTTCCGGTCCGACCATTTTCATTGATAGAAATATCATATCCTAATTCGCCAAATTGCCAAAACATTTTTGGGCCCTTTACGCCAAACATTAATCCTGCAGCTAATTTCATTCGATTTATTTTTTGGGAAAAAGCATAGGAATTAGCATTCATCTCAACCATCAGTCGTTCTTCATCATGGCTTTCAATATAGCCAACGATATTAGGAGTACGAAAGCCTCTCGAACGGAAATCTAAATTGGTATAATTCCTTTGTTCACCTTTTAAAATGGCTGCCATGTCAAAATGAGAATTTGCCCAAAGCATAAACCCATAATCTGCCAATTCAAGCTCTTCATTATTGGCCGCAAAATGCTCCAAAATCAAATAGGCAGACTGATCATAAGCCCGAATTTTATCATAAATTCTTTTCCAAACTTGAATACGAGATTGATCATAATTTCCCCAAAAACTCACATCTGATCCAGATTTTTTTTGAGTAAAACCCTTGGATAAATCAAATCGATAGCCATCAATTTTAAATTCTTGTAACCAAAATTTGACAACTTCATCCACATACCATTGGGTGGCAGGTGATTCATGGTTCATATCGTAAAAAACAGAATAAGGATGAGTGGCGGTAGTATTAAAAAAAGGTGATTCTTCTGTAGGCTTAGATCCGTCCCAATACATTTGAACATAGGGATTACCGGCATCTTGTTGGTTTAATACAATATCCAAAATAACCGCTATGCCTTGGCTGTGAGCCGTATCGATGAGTTTCTTTAAATCTTCTTCCGTGCCATACGCTTTATCCGATGCAGTCATGAAAATTGGGTTATAACCCCAGGAATCATTTCCTGAAAATTCCATGATGGGCATTAATTCAATCGCATTAATTCCTAATTTTTTTAAGTAATGAATAGAATCAATCACAGTTTGAAAATTCCCTTTTTCACTAAAATCTCTTACGAGTAATTCATAAATTATTAGATTATCTGGATTGGGTCTTGTAAAATTTGGAACTTTCCATTGGTAAGCCTTCTTTCCTGTTTGAAAAACAGAGACATAAAAACCGTTTGCTTTTTGAGGAAAGGGCTCTAAGGCGGAATAAATGGCTGCAGGAATATAGGAGTCATTATTTTTATCCAATATTTTTGTAGCCATGGGATCTGCCAATTGAAGTTCATCATCGATTAAATATTGATAAGTATGTGTTAGATGATCAGAAAACTCCCCCAAATGAATCCAATACTCCTCTTTACCAGGATATTTATTCATGAGGTATTGAGAAGATTTTGTCCAATTATTAAAATCCCCTAAAACATAGACATAGGATTTTTTAGGAGCGAAAAAACGTAAATATACCTGATCCCCCACATAATTTACCCCAGGTTTAAGGTCTATTTGAGGATTTTGCTCGGTAAGTATTGGCTTATTAAAAAGAATGAGAGAATCGATTAATTCATTTTTTCCATCGGTAACATGCAATTGAAGAATACGTTTATTTCCAGGAATATTACCAGAATTAATCTTAAAATTGACCGTATCGGCATGATCAATTTCCCATATAATATTTCCATTTTCAGAAATCGAACCGGAAACAAAATCAGAAAAAACCCCACTAATCGTAATATCCGTGTTCACCTCGAAAACACTGGTTTTATTTTTTGGTTTTAACCATTTTACAGCAAGCCCACCAGTATATAAATTCAATATAAAATCTTCTGTTTGGGCATCTCCAGAACCATTTTTTAATAATAAACCTAATTTGACAATGGGTTTATTGGAAGGGACATTAAAATATGATCTGGGGTTTAGACGTATAGACCATTTATCATCTCCTAGGTAGGTCATGGAACCAGGGGCAAATGGAATATTGAAATTGGTTTGTCCGCCAGGTTGGTATTCAAAAGCATTGCCGTCCTGAGTGGTACCCGCACCAGACCACAAATAAATGTCATTTGTTTTGCCTAATAGTCTTGTTGCCCGAGTATCTTTGGCAAGTTTTAGATCAAAAATGATGGTAATTGTTTGGTCACCCTGAGGAAATGTTTCTTCAGTAATTACCTGAGAAAAATTAATTAGTGGCTTTAGTAGAAGATAGACGACTACTATAATTTTGAAAAGACGTTTCATCTAATCTAAATAGATATAAAATCAAATTTATTAATTTTTACCTTGAAAATGAAACTATTTTTATTTATAATTGTTATAAATAAGAACACTTTGATAATTAAATAAAATTGAATCCGCTAAAACGACTTTTCTCCATTACCAAGCAAAATAATAAAGAAATTGTTTCTATATATTTTTATGCTTCCCTCAATGGTTTATTAGACTTAAGTGTTCCCCTAGGTGTTCAAGCCATTGTAGGTCTATTTACAGGGGCAACCATGGTGACATCCATTTATATATTAATTGGTTTGGTGGTAATAGGGGTTCTTTTTTCAGGGGTGGTAAAAATAAATCAATTCAGAATCATTGAACGAATTCAACAGAAAATTTTTTATAATTATTCCATCGAATTTGCAACCAAATTACCTCGGATTGATTTACAAAAAAACAATCCTTTATTCATGCCAGAAAGGGTAAATCGTTTTTTTGATGTGATTAATGTACAAAAAGGATTTGCAAAAATCTTATTAGACATTCCCTTTGCCACCATTCAAATATTATTTTCTTTATTAGTTTTATCTTTTTACAATGCCGCTTTCATTGGGGTGGGTTTCACTTTAATCATCATTTTATATTTAATTTTCTATTTTACTTTTGATAAGGGGATGAAGGAAAACATCATTGAATCGAAGTATAAATACAATTTAGTGAATTGGTTGGAGAATGTTTCAAAAGCATTACCATCCTTTAAATATGAAAAGCAAGATGAAATATCCCTAAAAAAAATAAATAAAAATTTAGAGGGTTGGCTTGAAGCGCGAAATAACCATTTTCAAACTTTAATGACACAATACCGCTCAATGGTGGGGGTAAATGTTTTTATTACTCTTTCTCTTTTTGTTGTGGGAACCTATTTATTGGTCGAGCAAGAACTGAATATTGGAGAGTTTGTATCAGGTGAGATTTTAATTTTAATGATTGTTAAATCTGTAGAAAAGGTTATTTCCTCCATCGATATTTTATACGAAGTTGGTACAGGTTTAGAAAAAATTGCAGATATTACAGAGGCGGAAGAAGAAATACCTGGATCCCTGATATTAAGTACGGATTCTAGAAGTTTAGAAATTGAGGCAAGAGACTTAGATATTCATTTTGAAAACAATGGTATTCAAACAAAAACGAATTTAAATTTTAAAGTAAAAGAGGGGGAAAAAGTCTTATTTATTGGGAAAGAAAATTCTGGAAAAAGAACATTGATGAACCTTTTGACAGGTAAATACAGAGATTATGAAGGTCACCTAACGATAAATAAAAATCCCTATGAAAATTATGATTTAAAAGACTTCAGATGTATTTCTGGATTTATCCCAAATTTTCCAGATATATTTCCCGGCAATTTATTTGAGAATATTTCATTAGGAAGGGATGATATTAGGGAAGATGAGATCATTAAATTAAGTGAAGAAATTGGATTCAACAATTTTTTAGATGATTACGAAAATGATTTCCTTACCGAATTGGTTCAAAATACCACACGAACAAATAATACAAAGATCAAAAAAATCTTGTATTTGAGAGCCTTAAGCAATAATCCTAAAATATTAATCATTGAGGAACCATGGTTATATCTAAGTGCTGAGGAATCAAAGGCAATTTATACCTATTTGATGGCCAGGAAAGACTTAACGGTCTTTTTATTTGATAGTAAAAAATCATTCAAATTTGACCAAGAAATTCAATTAAAAGATAATATTGAATAATGAATAAGAAATTATCTTCTTACGATAAAATTTATGGGAAGGATATAGAATCCATCATTCCTAAATGGGGTTACTATATTTTTGGAGGGATTTTCCTATTCCTCTTTCTTCCATGGACTCAAAATATCAAAACGCAAGGTACAGTTATTGGTTTAGAGCAGAACCAACGTGCTCAGGAGATCAATTCTCCAATTGCAGGGAAAATAATAAAATGGAATATTATTGAAGGCGATTATGTAAAAATGGGCGATACTCTTGCAAGTATTTCGGAAATTAAACCTGAATATTTGGATCCAGAATTAATGCAAAGAACCTTGGATCAAATTGAAGCGAAAGAAGCTTATGTTGAGTTTTACAGAGAAAAAATTAAAACAATTGAAAAACAACTCCTAGCCCTTGAAGAGGGAAATGAGTTAAAATTAAAGCAATTAGATAATAAATTAAGGCAATTGGATAATAAATTGGTAGGACAGCGATCTGAACTAAAATCCATGGAAACCAATTATGAATTGGCAAAGGATCAGTTTAGTCGTTACGAAGAATTATTCAATGATGGTTTAATTTCAAAAACAGATTTTCAAAAAAGACAAGGCTATCTTCAAGAAACCCTTGCAAAAAAGACGGTCATTGAAAATTATATTGAACAAACCTTACAAGAAATTACTATCACAGAACTTGAAAAGGATAATGTCCTTCAGGATTTCATTGGAAAATCAAATAAAACGCTAGGAGATAAATTTGAGGCCAATTCTACCATTCAAAATTCTCTTTCTGATATTGCCAAACTAAAAAACCAATATCAAAATTATTCGATGAGAAATGATTTTTATACCATTATTGCCCCCCAAGACGGCCAGGTTGTTCAGGTAAGAAAAGCTGGGATTGGAGAAATCATTAAAGAAGGTGAGTCGCTAGCAAGAATTGTCCCAGAGGATGGAAAATATGCTATTGAAATGTTTGCTACACCTACTGATGTTGCCTTATTAAAAACAGGAGAAGAGGTTAGAATCATGTTTGATGGGTTTCCAACTGTTTTATTTTCAGGTTGGCCTAATGTTTCTGTGGGTACATTTTCAGGTCAAGTTTATGCAGTAGAATCCTATATTTCTCCTAATCAAAAATTTAAAATTTTGGTAACAGAAAAAAATAGTGCAAAGCCATGGCCACCAAATTTAAAGCAAGGTACGGGCGTTCGAGCGATAGTTTTATTAAATGATGTACCCATTTGGTATGAAATTTGGCGAAGTATCAATGGCTTCCCTCCAAACTTTTACGGTTTAGATAATAAATCAGATGGTAAATCGGATAAATTAAAATCTAAAATCAAATAGTAATGAGATTCAGTCGATGGATAATATTGTTTCTATTCTTACTGAATGGTATTATACTATTTGGACAGGATACGCTTACCTTAAATGCAGAACAATTTTTACAAATTGTAAAAACCTATCATCCTATTGCCAAACAAGCCAATATCCAAGTAGATCAATCGGAAGCTGAAATATTACTTGCAAGAAGTAATTTTGACCCAATATTAAGGAATATCGCCTCCCAAAAAACCATTGATGGAAAAGACTATTATTTAGAAAACATCGCGGAAATTACCATCCCAACCTGGTATGGAATTGAATTAATAGGAGGAAGAGATAATTTAAGAGGAACTCGCATTAACCCCGCAGAAACACAAGGCATCACGAATTATGCTGGCCTCTCTATCCCTTTGGCAAAGGATTTAATCATCGACAAAAGACGGGCTGCCCTTAGGAAGGCGAAAATAATGAATACCTTGGCAGAAGACCAAAGGAAAGGTATTCTAAATGATTTACTCAATGAATCTGTTGGAACCTATTGGAATTGGGTAAAAACGTATCAAATTTTGGGCGTATTTCAAGATTTCTTGGAACTTAACAAAATTCGTTTCGCCCAAGTAAAAAGATCCTTTGAACTGGGAGACGTCCCTGCAATTGACACCTTGGAGGCCCTTACTCAATTGCAATATATTGAGACGATGATTCAGCAATCTCAACTTGATTTTAATCAAGCCAGTTTAGAAGCTTCCTTATATTTATGGGACGAAAATGAAAATCCAGCTGAAATTTTAGATACCATATATCCTGCAGATAATTATAAGGAATTAACAATACCAGAAGATTTCATCATAGATTTAGATTTATTAAAACTAAAAGCTGCCGAATTACATCCTGAATTATTGGTTTATAATTCCAAAATTCAAGCTTTAGGAGTAGATAAACAGTTAAAATTCCAAGGTTTATTACCCAAAATCAATTTCAATTATTTTTCAACGGAAATCATTAATAAAACGCCAGCTTTATTTTCAGAAGGCTTAGGAAATAATAATTTTTACTATGGTTTGAAAATGGAAATCCCTTTAAGATTTAGTCAAGGAAGAGCAGAGTATAGATTGGCGAAGCAAAAATTGGCCTTTGAAAATCTGAATAGAACACAAAAATTAAATCAAATAAACGTCAAAATTGAAAAATATTTCCAAGAAAATAGAATATTGAAAAATCAAATTAGTATACAAGAAAATAATTATGAGAATTATTTAAACTTATTAACGGCCGAACAAACCAAATTTTTTATGGGAGAAAGTTCTTTATTTAAAATAAATGCTCGAGAAATGAAGGCCTTGGAAGTTTTAAATAAATTAATTTCTATGAAAATATCTTATTTCAAAAGCTTTTATGCTCTTCAATGGAGTGCTGGTTTACTTTATTAATTTATCAATTAATTTATTTTATTTATAAATTAAAAATTTGACAAATTCGAATTTTAGGAGTAATTTCCAATTATGGGGTGGTGGGGCTTTTTTTTACCCTTAAAAAATTTCAAGCTAAGTTCCTACCAAAAAACTTAATTTAACTATAATTATGAAAAATCAAACAAAAATTACCAGTATTCTGGTATCATGCCTACTTGTTGCTGCCTTGTTAGTGGGATTTACAAAATCCTATCATCCAAACATTAAAGAAAAGGCACCTGTGGGTGTTATCACTTATTCTTATCGTTCAATGCCTTCTAAGATAGAAGATATTATACAATATTGTAAAGAAACAGGTGTGAGTGATTTAGAATTAATGGGAGAGCCTGCTGAAATTTTTGCAGGAATGCCAGAAAACCCTGTTTATAAAGAAGGTCACTGGATTCCAAGAAATAAACAAACCGAAGAACAAAAAGCTGCTTTGGCGCACTATGAAGAGGATGTTCGTGCATGGAGAGAAAATGCTCCTATGGAAAAATTCAAAGAATTAAGAAAATTATTGG
>CAZXZK010000045.1:16101-17689 GCA_964645295.1 uncultured Cytophagales bacterium
AAGAAATCTTAGAAGTAGTTGCTTTTAAAAACAGAAAATTATTGGATAAAAATGGCATCCGAGTATATGCTTTTAAACCAAATGCCTTGAATGAAAACAATTCAGATGCAGAAATTGAATATGCGATGGAGGCAGCAAAAATACTAGGTGCTGGCTCTGTAACAGTTGAATTACCAAGAAATAGTGCACATTCCCTTCGCCTAGGTAAATTAGGCGAAAAACATAAAATGTATATCGGATACCATGCCCATTTACAAGCTACAGATACCGCTTGGGATGAAGCCTTGGCTCAATCTCCCTATAATTCAATGAATTTAGATTGCGGACATTATATTGCTGCAGGAGGAAATAATACCGTGGAATCCTTATTAGCTTTAATCAAAACAAATAATACTAGAATTACTTCCATGCACCTAAAAGACCGTAAAAATAAAGAAAACGGCCAAGCTAATATGCCTTGGGGAGAAGGAAATACCCCTATTATAGAAATAGTTAGATTAGTAAGAGATAATAAATATTTTATTCCTATGTCCATTGAATTAGAATATACTATTCCAGAAGGTTCAAATGCCGTAGAAGAAGTAAAAAAATGTAAAGAGTACGTAGAAAAAGGAATTTAAAATGTCTGAAAAATTAATTAATGCCGCCCTGCTTTCATTTGGAATGTCGGGGCGTGTATTCCATGCACCTTTTATTGAATTACATCCAGGTTTTAAATTAATGGGCGCTTGGGAGCGTTCTACAAAAAAAATTCAAGATCATTATCCAACAATTAAATCCTATCCCAATTTGGAAGATGTGCTTTCAGATGAAGAGGTTGAATTAGTTGTCGTCAATACTCCAACCTATACCCATTATGATTATGCAAAAAAAGCATTGGAAGCCGGTAAACATCTGGTGGTAGAAAAAGCGTTTACCTCCAATTTTGAAGAAGCTAAAGAATTAGCAGATATAGCTGAATCCAAAAATTTAAAAATCTCGATTTTTCAAAATAGACGATGGGATTCAGATTTCTTAACAGTAAAAAAAGTTATTGAAGGGGGTAGCCTGGGAGATATTGTTGAAGCAGAATTTCATTATGACCGCTTTAATCCAGATCTTTCACCCAAAATTCACAAAGAAACAATCAATTCTGGATCTGGCATCGTAAGGGACCTTGGCCCACATGTTTTAGACCAAGCTTTATCCTTATTTGGAATGCCACAATCCGTATTTGCCGATTTGAGAAAAATGCGAAATGGTACCCGAGTGGAAGATTATTTCGAAATTTTATTAATTTATTCTTCCTTACGCGTCCGCTTAAAAGGTGGTTATTTTTATAAAGAAACAATTCCCTCTTTCCAAGTATTTGGTACCAAAGGCGCCTTTCTGAAGACCCGCTCTGATAGACAAGAAGGAGATTTATTGAAAGATTTAAAACCCATCGGAACTAATTGGGGCAAAGATGCGGTAGAGGATTATGGAACTATACATGATGAAATGGGAAAAAGAACCATCGAATCCGTTCAAGGTAATTACTTTAACTATTATGAAGATATCTATCAAGGCCTTCGAAAGAATAAAAATTTTGAAGTAGATATCCATGCTG
>CAZXZK010000046.1:0-5506 GCA_964645295.1 uncultured Cytophagales bacterium
TTATCATCAATCAATCCCTGTTGAAATTGAAAAAAGTATTCGTGATTCCGGAATCCATTCTATGGAAATAAATCGATTTTCAAATCGATTGGTTATGAATATCGAAACGGATGATCATTTTAGTTTTGAAAAAAAAACAAAATTAGATCAGGGAAATCCTTATGTGCAAACCTGGGAGAAATTAATGTGGAAATTTCAAGATTCAATACCCGGAGCCGCTAAAGGTGAAAAATGGGTCTTAACAACTAAAATATTTGATTTAAATAAATGAAAAATAAGTATTTAAAACTGAATCCAGAGGATAATTTAATGGTAGCCCTCCTAGATTTAAAAAAAGGAGAAAAAGTCTTAGTTGATGGGGTCGAATTTGAATTAGTAGAGGATATCAATGCGAAACATAAATTCACTACTGAAGCTATTTCACAAGGTGAAAAAGCTATAATGTATGGTGTATTAGTGGGTCATGCTGCTCAAGATATCCCTAAAGGAGGATTAATTCATACCTTCAATCTTCATCATGCTTCCCAGGATTTTATTGGAAAACAAAAAGAATATGATTGGAAGGCTCCTAATATTGCTAAATATCAGAATAAAGAATTTTTAGGATATCATCGGCAAGACGGACAGGTTGGAACTGAGAACTATTGGTTAGTGATTCCTTTGGTATTCTGTGAAAATAGAAACATTGAAATTCTAAAAAATGCCCTTCTTGATGGCTTAGGTTTTAGAAAAAAAGATATTTATTTTGAAAAAGTAGAAGGACTTAAAAATCAGTTTTTAAATAATCAATCTTTAAGTCTAAATTTTAGTCAATCAGATGGGAAATTAATCCAAAAATCACCTCTTTTCACAAATGTAGATGGAATCAAATTCCTTACGCATGAGAGTGGTTGTGGAGAAAATAAAGATGATTCTTTAATCTTATGCGATTTATTGGCTGGCTATTGTGTAAATCCAAATGTGGGAGGAGTTACCGTATTAAGTTTAGGTTGCCAACATTCTCAAATTGAGGTGTTTAAAGAAAAATTAAAAGAAAAAGATCCTAATTTTACAAAACCGCTCCATATTTTTGAACAACAGCAAGATAATGGTTCTGGAGTTGAAAAGATCTTAAATGAAGTTCTTATTAAAACCTTTGAAGGTTTAATTGAAATAAATACGATAGGAAGAAAACCTGCACCTTTATCCAAATTAAGAGTAGGAGTAAAATGTGGTGGATCTGATGGTTTTTCCGGTATATCTGCCAATCCGGCAATCGGACATACCGCAGATTTAATTGTAGCATTAGGGGGAACGGTTATGATTGCTGAATTTCCGGAACTTTGCGGAGTTGAACAAGAAATTCAAAATCGATGCGTCAATACCATTATTGCAGAAAATTTTGGGAAAATGATGCGTGAATATGCCAAAAGAGCTGCTGCCGTGGGAGCAGGTTTTGACATGAACCCCTCACCAGGAAATATTAAGGATGGATTAATTACTGATGCTATTAAATCTGCCGGTGCAGCAAAGAAAGCTGGGACTTCTCCTTTCGTAGATGCCTTAGGATATGGACAATACGCTACAAAATCGGGCTTAAATTTAGTTTGTACTCCTGGAAATGATGTTTTAGCCACCTCAGGAATGGCTGGGGCAGGAGCAACTATCCAATTATTTACCACTGGTTTAGGTACTCCTACCGGCAACCCTATATCACCCATGGTAAAACTTTCTACCAATACAGCATTAGCAAAGAAATTACCAGAAATTATTGATATTGATTGCGGTCCTATTATTGAAGGAGAAAAATCCATCGAGGAAATGGGAGAGGAGGTTTTGGATTATATTATTGACCTGGCATCGGGAAAAATTAATACAAAGGCCATGGATTTAGGACAAGATGATTTCATGTTTTGGAGAAGAGGTGTATCTTTATAAAAACTGATTGATAAAATGTACGATTATCAAAGAAAAAAAGTGGTTATTACAGGTGGAGGTTCCGGTATTGGAAAATCCATTTCTTTATTGTTCGCTAAAAATGGAGCAGAAATAATCTTATTTGATTTAGATACCCCTTCAACTCACCATACCCTTGAAGAATTGAAGAAAATTCATTCAAATATCCGTTTATTTATCGTTGATATTTCGAATTATTCAGAGGTAGAAAAAGCAGCCAATATAATTGGAGAAATAGATATTTTGATAAATAATGCGGGGATCTCACAAATAGGAAATCTTGAAAATACCTCTTCAGACGATTTTCAAAGAATTTTTGAAATAAATGTTAAAGGAGCTTTTCATTGTGCTAAGGCATTTATTTCTTCCATGAAAAAACAAAAATCTGGAGTAATTTTAAATATAGCTTCCGTAGCCGCCTCTGTAGGGATTCCAGATAGATTAGGTTATTCCATGACAAAAGGGGCAATAAAAACAATGACGATGTCCATTGCAAAAGATTATATCAAAGATGGAATACGATGCAATAGTATTTCACCTGCAAGGGTATATACACCTTTTGTAGAAGGGTATTTAGAAAAAAATTACCCTAATAATAAAGAAGAAATGTATCAAAAATTATCTGCTACTCAACCCATTGGAAGAATGGGAGAACCAAATGAAATAGCTGCTATGGCTTTATACCTTTGTTCGGATGAAGCATCTTTCCTGACTGGTTGCGATTACCCGATAGACGGTGGATTTTTATATTTGAATAATTAAACTTAAATAACGATGAGAACAAAATTTTTATTAATTGCACTAACTATTTTCACATTAGTCTCCTTTAAAGCAGATAAACCGAAAAGAATCGTATTTTTCGGCGATTCAATTACTCAGGCAGGTGTTGGCCCCAATGGGTATATTACTCAAATCGGAAAAATGCTTCAGGAAAAAGGATTAGCAGACCAATACGAATTAATTGGAGCAGGTATTGGCGGAAATAAAGTTTATGATTTATATCTGAGACATGAGGAAGACGTATTAGCAAAAAATCCAGATATCATTATAATATATGTAGGCATTAATGATGTTTGGCATAAAACCACCTCCCGAACAGGAACTGATTATGATAAATTTGAACGATTCTATCATGCATTAATTAAAAGATTAAGAGCCAATGGTGCAAAAATAATTATTTGTACCCCATCTGTAATCGGAGAAAAAACAGATAATACGAATGAGAATGACGGAGACTTAAATTATTTTTCTACCATGATTCGAAGGATTGCCAATGAAGATGGAACAGGTTTAATTGACCTTCGGTATGAATTCATGAAATATTTAAAAGTAAATAATCCTAACAATGATTCTAAAGGCGTTTTAACCACGGATAGAGTTCATCTAAATGAAACAGGAAATAAGTTTGTGGCAGAAACGATGTGGAATATTATTAAAACGTATTAATCATGTTGGATGCCCATCAACATTTTTGGAATTATAATCCTGAGAGAGATACTTGGATTAGTTCTGAAATGGCCGTAATTAAAAATGATTTTTACCCATTAGAGGCAGAAATTCTTTTTAAAGATTGTGGAATAAATGGTTGTGTGGCGGTTCAAGCAGATAGTTCAGAGGAGGAAACCTTATTTTTATTGGCTCTTGCCGAACAATTTGAATTTATAAAAGGAGTAGTAGGATGGGTCGATTTACAAGCGGAGTCAATCTATGAAAAATTAGATTATTATTCCCAATTTGAAGATTTAAAAGGATTTAGACATGTTGTTCAAGCAGAAAAAGATCCTGATTTTTTTGAAAAAGGTTCTTTTATTCGAGGAATAAAAGCCTTAAAATCATTTAATTATACTTATGATATCTTGATCTTACCTCATCAGATTAATTCAGCTTTAAAATTTGCAAAAAAAATTGATGATCAATCCTTAATTTTAGACCATCTTGGAAAACCACCTATCAAATCTGGTAATTGGAAAGATTGGGAAAATTGGTTTGTACATTTCAAGGATCTAAATCATGTTTCGGCAAAATTATCAGGGATTCTAACGGAAGCAGATTGGAAAAATTGGAATAGAGATGAAATATTAACCATCTTGAAAATTGCTATAGATACATTTGGCCCCAATCGTCTCTTATTTGGATCTGATTACCCCGTATTGAAATTAGCCGGGGAATTACCCGTTTGGGTTGGACTAGTCATGGAATCAATTTCTCATCTAAGCCCTTTAGAACAACATCAAATAGTATATAAAAATTGTCAAGAATTTTATCATTTAGATTAATATGAATTTAGGTTTAAAAGAAAAAGTCATTATCGTTACAGGGGGGGCAAAAGGAATTGGAGAAGGTATATCACAATCCTTAGCCATGGAATCAGCAATTGTAGCAATTGTTGGAAGAAATCAAGCAGATAATATAAAATGTATTGAAAAGATTCAGGCAACTGGTGGACAAGCATTTTCATTTGTAGCAGAATTGACAAAACCCGAGGAATGTAAAAGGGTGATAAATGAAATAGGGGATTTCTTTGGAAAAATTGATGGTTTAGTAAACAATGCTGGGGTAAATGATGGTGTAGGTCTGGAAGAAGGAAACTATGAAAGATTCATGCAATCTTTACATGCCAATTTGGTTCATTATTATCTTTTAGCTCAATATGCCTTACCTTTTTTAAAGGAATCCAAAGGAGCTATTGTAAATATTGGTTCAAAAACAGCAGAAACCGGACAAGGAGGTACTTCCGCTTATGCAGCAGCGAATGGCGGTAGAAATGGACTGACGCGTGAATGGGCTGTTGAACTTTTAAAATACGGTATCCGAGTGAATTCTGTGATTGTCTCTGAATGTTTCACTCCTCTTTATCAAAAATGGATTAAAACACTCCCAAATCCTGAAGAAAAATTAAAGGAAATAGAATCAAAAATTCCTTTGGGAAATAGAATGACAACGAAAGAAGAGATCGGTGATATGGTAAGTTTCTTAATGTCTAAAAGATCATCTCATACCACAGGTCAACTAATCCATGTAGATGGTGGATATGTGCATTTAGATAGAGCTTTGTTATGATGAAAAATTTAGATTTTTCTGATATTTTTTCTCCTGGAATCATCCTTTTTCCTGAAAAAGTAGAGCATAATATTGATTGGATTATAAAACGAGTAGGAGGAAAACCAGAAAGACTTCGCCCTCATATTAAAACCCATAAAACGCGAGAGGCCAATGAGATGATGCTTAAAAAAGGCATCAATAAGTTTAAATGTGCTACCATCGCAGAAGCAGAACTGCTGGGTTTATCTGAGGCTCCTGATGTTTTAATTGCCTACCAATTAAGCTTATCAAATCTCAATCGATTTAAATCCTTGGTACAAAAATATCCAAAAACTTGTTTTTCTTGTTTGGTAGATGATTTTAATCATTTAATTGAAATGAATCATTTTGCCCAAAAACATGATTTAAAAATACCCGTATTTATCGATTTAAATCTTGGTATGAACCGAACAGGGATTCAGATAAAAGAAGCTTTAAAATTAATCAAAAAAATAATCCAATCTTCCAATATAGAATTCAAGGGAGTTCA
>CAZXZK010000046.1:5543-17674 GCA_964645295.1 uncultured Cytophagales bacterium
TTACGATGGACATATCCGAGATAAAAATTTAGAAGAAAGAATTAACCATGTGGAAGTGGATTTTGAAGATTTTTGGTCTTTAAAAGCAAAAGTAGATGTTTTTCTTCCAGACATTGAATACATTGTTGGAGGAACTCCGTCATTTTTAGTACATTCTAAGAATAATGAATTCACTTGTAGTCCGGGAACCTTTATTTTTTTTGATGCAGGATATGCTGAATTATATCCAGAAAATAGTTTAAAACAGGCTGTATACCTAGTTACAAGAGTTGTTTCCAAACCTACAAAAACTAGTTTATGTTTAGATTTGGGTCATAAATCTGTTGCTGCAGAAAATCCAATTCACAATCGAATAAGATTTATTGATTCTAAGATATTAAGCCTTATATCTCAATCGGAAGAGCATGGGATTGTGGAAGTGGAAAATTCTGATGAATTTGCTATCGGAGATATTATTTTAGGAATACCCTACCATGTTTGTCCTACTGTTGCTTTATACCAATCTTTACAAGTTATAGAGCATGGAAAATTGAGTGGCGAATGGGAGGTATTGGCAAGGAATCGAAAAATTACCCTATAATGTTAATAATCGATGCCCATTTAGATTTAGCGATGAATGCTCTGGAATGGAACAGAGATTTAACTAGATCGATTATTGAAATTAATGAGCGGGAAGCAGGATTGAAAGATAAACCGGATCGTGGTAATTCCATGGTTTGTTTGCAGGAATTAAGAAAAGGAAATATTGGAATTGTTGTGGCCACTCAGATTGCCAGAGTCGTAGAAAAAGGCAGTAGCTTACCAGGATGGAATTCCTCAGAGCAAGCTTGGGCGCATACGCAAGGACAATTAGCTTATTATCGATCCTTGGAAAATAAGGGTGAATTAATTCAATTAAAAAATTGGAAAGATATTGAAAATCATTTAACCTATTGGAATGAAACAAAAGATTTAAAAAAGAAAATAGGTTATATTTTAAGTCTAGAAGGAGCGGATTCAATAATAAATTTAGAATATCTAGATTATGCCTTTGACTATGGATTAAGAGCTATTGGTCCTGCTCATTATGGCCCGGGGAGATATGCCAACGGTACCGATTCGGAAGGGGGATTAACCAATCATGGAAAAGCTTTAATTAAAAAGATTGAAAAAAAAAAGATGATTTTGGATGCTACTCATTTATGCGATGAAGCATTTTGGGATGCAATGGAAATTTATCATGGAGCAGTTTGGGCAAGTCACCAAAATTCAAGAACTATTGTAAACCATAATAGGCAATTTTCTGATAATCAATTCAAAGAATTAATAAAGAGAAATGGATTTATAGGAATGCCATTGGATGCTTGGATGATGGTGCCTGATTGGAAAAGGGGGGAATCAACACCAATAGGTAAAAATGTCAGCTTAAATACGATGATAGACCATTTAGTTCATATCTGCAGCATTGCAGGCAACGTTAATCATGTGGGAATCGGGACGGATTTAGATGGTGCTTTTGGAAGAGAACAAGCCCCATTCGATATGAATACCATTGCAGATCTTCAAAAACTGCCTATATTATTTGAAAAAAGAGGATTTTCAAAAATTGAAATAGAAAAAATCTTATCTGGAAATATTTTAAGGTTCTTAAAAAATAATCTAAATTAAAAAGGCGCATTTTACTACGCCTTTTATTGTTTTTTTTAATAATATATCATTAAATCGTAGGAGTATCTAATTCATTCAATGAATCTACAATTTCTTTTTGAGTTACCTCATGTTCTACTAATTTTCCAGCAAAGAAATTCTCATAAGCAGCCATATCAAAATTACCATGGCCACAAAGATTGAATAAAATAGTTTCAGATTTCCCTTCTTCTTTACAACGTTTGGCCTGACGAATCACCTCCGCTATACCATGGGTAGCCTCAGGAGCTGGAATTATCCCTTCTGTACGAGAAAACAAAACTCCTGCCTCAAAACATTCCAATTGTTTAATTGCTGTGGCCTCGATTAATTGATCTTTTAATAATTGGGAGACAATTACCCCTGCTCCATGATAGCGTAATCCACCAGCATGAATTGGAGCAGGAACAAAATTATGTCCTAACGTATACATAGGCAATAAAGGAGTCATTCCTACAGTATCTCCAAAATCATAACGGAAGACACCTCGTGTTAATTTAGGACAGGAAGCAGGCTCTACTGCAATCGCGCGTACTTTTTTACCATGTTCAAGATTATGTCTTAAAAAAGGAAAAGCAATACCAGCAAAATTTGAACCACCACCAAATGGTGCAATGACAATATCAGGAAAATCTCCTGCTTTTTCCAACTGTACCAAGGATTCTTGTCCGATGATTGTTTGGTGCATTAAAACATGGTTCAGCACAGATCCAAGAGCATATTTAGTATCCTCATTCATGGCAGCCATTTCCACTGCTTCAGAAATAGCAATTCCTAAAGAACCAGGTGAATTAGGATCTTTTGCTAAAATTTGTCTACCTGCATTTGTTAAATTAGTTGGAGAAGAATAAACCTTACCACCCCAAGTATTCATCATGATTTTTCGATAGGGTTTACCCTCATAAGAAACCTTTACCATATAAACCTCACAATCAATGCCAAATAAACTACAAGCATAGGATAGGGCAGAACCCCATTGACCAGCACCTGTTTCGGTAGTAATTTTTTTAACCCCTTCCTTCATATTATAATAGGCTTGAGGAACGGCGGTATTGGGTTTATGTGAACCAGCAGGCGAAACCCCTTCATATTTATAGTAAATTTTAGCAGGGGTATCTAAGGCTTTTTCTAAATTATGAGCACGAAACATTGGAGTAGGCCTCCATTGCTTATAAACTTCTCTTACTTCATCTGGAATCTCCACCCATTTATCTGTCGTAACCTCTTGCTTGATTAATTCCATCGGAAATAAGGGGGCTAGAGCATCCGGACCTATAGGTTCTTTTGTGCCAGGATGTAATGGTGGCAAGGGTTTGTTCGGCATATCTGCAATGATATTATACCAATGGGTTGGTATTTCATCTTCTGTTAATAAAATTTTGTGTTGAGACATAGTAAATTGATTTATTTAATTTAATTGTATTAAATTAATAATTTTTTCAATTAATTTAATATTATTTAAATAAAATACTATTGATAGCCTTAATTAAGTTTTTTTTATTCAAAAATATTAAGTAATATTTGCAATTATTTTTTAAATTATGAAAGCCCAATCACTAATTATCCTAGTAATTCTATTTTTTGTCCACTTTGGCATATTAGCTCAAAATCAACAAATTAACTTGGAGGATACAGAAGAATTTAAAAATTCAATATCTCTCAATCAGACGGGAAGAAATGAATTAAAATTTAATTTATTGAGTTCTGTAATTGGCTATCCGGAAATCAATTATGAAAGACTTTTGGCAACCAATATGGGATTAGGATTAGCAGCAGGAATCACCTTTACTAATAGAGAAGAACGTTCTCAAGATTATTTATTAGGATTTTACCGAATTTATTTTGGAAAAAAAATTGCTAATGGAGCCTTTATCGAAGCTAATTTAGGAGCTGTTTATAATAGTGATAAGGATTACTATTATGATAATACTGAGTATCCTGCCTGTCCAAATTGTTACAATATTGAAAATAATTATTACAAAGAAAAATCTACTTTGAATTTAGGGATTGGTTTTGCAGTCGGTTATAAATTCTTATCGAAAAATGGACTTCAAGGAGAGATTTTTGGAGGATTAGGTAGAAACTCTGGAGATCCGGCCATTGATTTATTTCCCCGAGTAGGAGTCAATATTGGCAAACGCTTTGGAAAATAATATTTATTGTTCCTAAAAATTCAACAATTAAAACCACTAATTATCATGAAAAAACACCTCTATTTTCTAATTTTTCTGTTTTTTTCAGTTATCAGTTCATTTGGACAAGCAAGTTCTTTGAATCAAAAAGAAAAATTAAAAGTTTCAAAGGAGTACGAAAATTCTATAGAATTAAGCCAAACAGGGCTTGATGAATTAAATGTCAACATTTTAAGTCCTATTTGGGGAAATGCTGAAATCAATTATGAACATATACTCAATACCAATAGTGGAATTGGGATTTCAGGAAATTTAAATACAGGAAATCATTATTATCAAACCAATCATTTATTAGCTTTTTATAGACTTTATTTTGGAAAAAAATTAGCTGATGGATTTTTTATTGAGAGTAGTATAGGTTATTCATCTATAAAAGATGATTTTTTTTGTTGTACATATAAAAATCCAAAGGATTATAGGCAAGTAAATGGTTTAGGTTTGGGAATTGCGATTGGTTATAAAAAATTAATAAAAAATGGCGTTGTTTGTCAACTATTTGCTGGAATAGGTCGAAATTTTGATACGGTAAAGGATACTGATAGTTACAGAAATGGTTACCCCTTTCCAAGGGCGGGAATAACCTTAGGCAAACGCTTTGGAAAATAATTATTTCATTGGTGGTGGTGAAATGGATGTCCAACCGCCGTCTACAATTAAAGTTTGACCTGTAATATGGGAAGATTTTTCAGATAAAAAGAAATTAACGGCATTTGAAATATCCTCCACAATGGCAGGTTTTTGTAATGGAGTAATGGTAGACCAAGTACTAAAATAATTTTTGTCTTCTGAGGTTCTTTCCGTTATTGTTGCTCCAGGAGATACGGCGTTGATTCGAATTTTAAAAGCGGAGAGGTCTATAACTAAATTTTTTACTAACTGACTCAAAGCTGCTTTTGTCATGCCATAGACTGCCAAATCTGGATGTGCTTGATGTCCTGTAACTGAGGTGATTACCACTATTGAACCTTTAATTTGATTGGATCTAAAATAATTGGCAGATTGTTGAATTAGAAAAAAGGTCCCTTTAATATTGGTTTCCAAAATTTGATTCATAGATTCCAATTGATAGTCCCAAAAAGAACCAAAGGTGGTAATTCCAGCATTTGCTACCAATCCTGAATAATCACCGGGAGTTTCATCAATTAATTGAAATAAATTCTTTCTAAATTCTATGGAAGATGAATCACCAGCTATGGTAGCAAATTTAACAAAACCTTTATTTTCAATAGATTGGATGGCGAGCCTTAAAGCATCTTCCTCTAGATCATTCAATATAACAAAATACCCTTCTTTTAGTAAATCAAGGGCAATTTGAAATCCAATACCTACTGCAGAACCTGTAACGACAAATTTTTTCATCAATGAGAATCTCGGGTAACAACTGATCCAGAACCACCTACCAAGAAGTCAAAATCTGCTCCTTTATCCGCTTGCTGAACATGATTAACATACAAGCCTACATAACCTCTTTGGATGAAGTCATTCAATAAGGGAAGTTTTTCTTTTCTAAGGTTTAATTCCTCATCAGAAACCTCCCAATTAATCAAGCGCTTATCTACATCAATGGAAATATAATCTCCGTTTTGAACCCAATTCAATGGGCCTCCAGCGGCCGCTTCTGGGGAAACATGCAATAAAACAGTACCAAAACCTGTTCCACTCATTCTTCCATCAGAAATCCTAACCATATCTTTTACGCCTTTAGCTAATAATTTTTTGGGAATTCCCATATTCCCTACCTCTGCCATTCCTGGATAACCTTTAGGTCCAACATTTTTTAATACCATGACGGAATCTTCCTCTATCTCTAATTCTGGTAAATCTATTCGAGCATGGTAATCTTCAATATTTTCAAATACGACAGCCTTCCCCCGGTGCTTAAAAAGATTTGGAGAGGCTGCGGAAGGTTTTAATACAGCCCCATTCGGGGCTAAATTACCTTTTAATACAGCAATTCCAGATTCTGGTTTAAAAGCATCTTTCATTGTAGAAATAATATCCGTATAATACATTCTAAAACTGTTTTTCCCGAAACAGTTTTAATGGAGGTGTGGAGATACTCTTTCATTTGGTCCATGACAGCTGGTAGACCTCCTGCATAGTAAAGGTCCTCCATAAAATGTTCTCCAGAAGGTTGAATATTCGCTAAGAGTGGTATGTCTTTTGAGTATTTGTCGAAATCAGTCAAATCTAATTCAACCCCTAATCTTCCTGAAATAGCTAATAAATGGATAACAAAATTAGTAGAACCGCCCGTTGCTGCATTGACTCTTATAGCATTTTCAAAAGCCTCTCTGATTAATACATCCGAGATTTTTTGATCTTCTTTTACCATCTCAACGATTCTTCTACCTGTATGTTGCGCCATCACCTTTCTTCTTACATCTGCGGCAGGAATGGCCGCATTTTGGGGTAATGATAAGCCTAAAGCTTCTACCATCGTGGCCATGGTGGAGGCAGTACCCATAACCGCACAATGACCGGGTGTTCTTGCCATACAAGCTTCTGCCTCAATAAATTCTTCTTGAGTTAGTTTTCCTAATTTATAATCTTCAGCAAAACGCCATACATCAGAAGTACCAATATGCTTGCCTTTAAATTTCCCTTTCATCATAGGACCTCCAGAAATTACAATCGATGGGAGATCAACAGAAGCCGCACCCATTACGAGAGAAGGAGTTGTTTTATCACAGCCACACATTAATACAACCCCATCAATGGGATTAGCCCGAATAGATTCTTCAACATCCATGGAAGCTAAATTTCTGTAAAGCATGGCCGTGGGCTTAATTAAAGTTTCCCCTAAAGACATAACCGGAAATTCAACTGGAAATCCTCCTGCTTCAATAATACCTTTTTTAACAAATTCCGCCAATTCTCTGAAATGAGCATTACATGGAGTAAGTTCAGACCAAGTATTACAGATACCAATGACAGGCTTACCTTGAAAATAATCATCTGGAATCCCTTGGTTTTTCATCCATGCTCTGTATATAAATCCATCTTTCCCGGTTTTACCAAACCATTGTTGAGATCGTAAGCTTTTCATAGTTAATAATATAATTTAAGAATTAGGATTTTTTAATTTTTAAAACAGAAATTGCTCCTAAAATAAACAAAATACCTGCCATTAATATACTAAAAATAGGGTTTCCTCCAAAAATATATTTCACAATTGGACCACCAAATATTCCATTGACGATTTGAGGGATAGTAATGAAAAAATTAAAAATTCCCATATAGACACCCATTTTTTGAACTGGAATCGACCCAGCTAATAAAGCATAAGGCATGGCTAATATACTTGCCCATGCTATACCAACCCCAATCATAGAGAAAATTAATAAATTGGGATCTTTAATGATAAAAATTGAGATTAAACCTAAACCTCCTAATAATAGAGAAAAGGCATGCGTTCCCTTATTTCCAATCAGCTTTGCAATTTTAGGTAAAAAAATCGCATAAACTGCAGATACACCGTTATAAATTCCAAATAATAAACCTACCCAATTGGCAGCTTCATTATATTTGGCGGATGAGGTATCAGATAATGGTAATCCATAGACATGATGCGCAATGGCTGGGGTAGAATAAACCCACATTGAAAATAAAGCAAACCACGAAAAAAACTGAACTAAACCTAATTGTTTCATGGTATTTGGCATTTTCATAATATATTGAAATACCGAAGATAAAGTGGCATTCTTTTCTTTTTCATCTTCAATATGTCCCATATTTTTTAATTCCTCTGGGGAATATTCCTTGGTGGTGAGGATGGTCCAAATGATGGCAGATAAAAAGATAATTCCTCCAAAATAAAAAGAGAAAATAACATTATTAGGGATTTCACCCGGTGAAGCCTCTGAATTTATTCCAAGATAATTTGCAAAGATATAAGGTAACCAAGAGCCAACAACGGCACCTATTCCGATAAGAAAGGTTTGCACGGAAAAACCTAGAGTATTTTGTTCCTCAGGAAGATTATCTGCAACCAAAGCCCTAAATGGCTCCATGGATACATTGAAAGAGGCGTCCATCAGCATTAATATTCCCGCACCAATAAAAACGGGTGGCAAAAAAGCTGCCAAACTTCCAGCATGAGGAAATAAAAAAAGTGCTAGGGAAGCAACAATTGCACCAGATAAAAAAAAGGGTTTTCTTCTTCCCAATTTATTCCAAGTTCGATCAGAATAAAAACCTATGATGGGTTGTACAATCATCCCTGTAAGGGGAGCAGCAAGCCAAAACCAGGATAGATGCTCTACTTCAGCACCAAAAGTTTGAAGGATTCGAGTGGCATTTCCATTTTGTAGAGCAAATCCAAACTGGATACCTAAAAAGCCAACACTCATATTGAATATTTGGCTAAGACTTAGTTTAGGTTTAATTAAATTCATCGTTAGATCATTTTATGTCAACTCAATAATTACTGCAGAGTTTGATGGTATAATTACTTTGTTTTTTTTCAATTTAGGTTTTGAAGAGGCAGGAGGCAGGAAAGATTTTATAATTTCTAATTTATTACCATCATAATTCATCATTTCTTTCGCTAATTCTGGAATTTGTATTTCAAATTCTTCTGAATTTTTGGCATTAAAATTAGTAATAATTAAAAATTTTTGGTGTGCCGAATACCGTAAAAAAGAATATACTTTATCTGAATTATATGAATTTGTTTGTGCATATTGGAGGTCAAAAAAACCACCATTAGCTATTACGGGGTTTAATTTAATCCATTGAATTAACCCTAAGTAGAATTTCTCCAATTGAATTTCCTCCTTGCTTAATTTAGTGTCATTGAATTTACCTTTATTATACCATCTTTGGTGACTTTCCACTCGGTGAAAATCAAACATCGTTGTTCGGTCATCTGCCTCATTAAAACCTTCAATTTCATTGGCTTTTTCTCCAAATTCTTGTCCAAAATATAACATTATAGGTCCTCCATGTAAACTCGCTGTAATCACCATCCCTGGAATAGAAGACCATAAATTATTGGCAGCAAATGAGGGGGTATTAATTCTGGTCTCATCATGATTCTCCAAAAAACGAAGCATTTTATTTGAAAAAGCTCCGGATTCGGTTTGCCAAACTTTTGTTATATCATTTGCTGAGGAATACATTTTTTGTTCCATTAGTCTACGAATAGAATCATATAAACCTACCTTATCGTATAAATAATCAAATCCACCTTGGAAAATATAGGAATGATATTTTTGAGGTTGATAAATTTCAGCAATAAAAATTGTATGAGGATTTTGCGTCTTAATTTCTCGAATGGCGTATTCCCAAAATTCTACAGGAACCATTTCAGCCATGTCACAGCGAAAACCATCAACCCCCAAATCATCCCAGTATTTTAAAACATTTAACATATCATCCCAAGTTTTCGGACGAGGATTAAAATGTTTTATTTCTCCAGGAAACTCTAAACCATAATTTAATTTAACGGTTTCATACCAGTCATGGATAGATGGTTTTGCGGAAAATACATTATTCCCAGAAACTTTTGCTGGAAATTCAGTATAATTTATTTGAGGTTTAACGGGGGGGGTGACCCCTTCCGGAATTTGAAAAGATTCTCCGTTGAGATAATAAAAATTATTTTGGGGATCAAAGTTTAATGATGTATTATCTGTTTCACCAAATTTTGAATAACCCATTGGTGTCTTATCTGAATAATAAAATCTAGCCAAATGGTTTGGAACAAAATCGATTATGATCTTTAAACCAGCCTGATGGATTCTTTTGACCATTTTTTGAAATTCTTCTATTCTTTTTTTAGGATTATCAGCAAAAAAAGAATTTACATCATAATAATCTTTTATGGCAAATGGAGAGCCGCATCTTCCTTTAATAACCTGTGGATTATCTAATGGAATACCAAGATTAGTAAAATCTTCCATGGTTGCGTGTTCTAATAAACCGGTCATGTAGAGATGGGTATATCCTTTTTCTTTTAGTACTTGTAAGGCTTTATTTGAAACATCTGAAAATTTGGTTACTCCGTTTTCCTCTAATGATCCATTTTTAATGGGGTTTTCATTAGTATTTCCCCACAGGTGAAACATCATTTGATAAATAATTATTTTATCGGAATCAATCTTTATATCAGAAGCTTTAGGCGACATAGGCAGAATAAAAAAAATGAACAAGAAAAAAAATTTAGATGAATGATTCATATTTGATTTCAAACAGTCTAGAACAGTTAATTATATTTTTTAGATATGTGTAAAAATAATATTTTTGTAAAATTTAATAATAGAAAAACACTTTTATTTTCGATAAAAATATTATATGAGCTATAAGGGATTGATTTTTGATTTAGATGGAGTTATCGTAGATACCGCGAACTATCATTTTGAAGCATGGAAATATTTAGGTAAAAATTTCAACTATGAATTGAGTCATGAACAAAATGAAAATTTAAAAGGTGTATCAAGAATAGAATCTTTGGAAAAAATTTTAGAGTGGGCCAATCACACCAATTATACAGCGGATGAATTCAATCATTGGTTAATGGAGAAAAATGAACATTATTTAGAATTAATATCCAATATGAA
Organism: uncultured Cytophagales bacterium; assembly: GCA_964645295.1. Taxonomy (GTDB): domain Bacteria; phylum Bacteroidota; class Bacteroidia; order Cytophagales; family Spirosomataceae; genus CAZVFE01. The sequence goes on from CAZXZK010000046.1 coordinate 15,964, forward strand.
TCCCTCAGAATTATTGCCTGGTACAAGGGAGTTTATAATTCAAGCAAAAGAAAAAGGATTTAAAATTGCTTTGGGGTCTGCGAGTAAAAATTCAAGAATCATATTAGAAAAAACTGGAATTATTCATTTATTTGATGTGGTTGTGGATGGAAATCTTGTCACTCAATCCAAACCTCATCCAGAGGTCTTTTTAAAAGGGGCTGAGTTATTAAATCTAAAACCTGAGGAATGTATTGTTTTTGAGGATGCCATATCAGGAATTGAGGCCGCTAATAAAGCGAATATGTTGGCTATTGGATTAGGTAATAAAGAGGTATTAATAAATGCAAGCGATTGTTTTTCAAGCTTTAAAGAAATTAATTTAGAAAAAATTACAAAAACAGTTTAGCACTCTTTATTATATCTAAATTCATCCCTTATTTTTGTAAATTATTTAAAATCGAAACTTTTATTGATGAAGGAATATTTAAAACACGACGAGTGGAAAATTATTGAGGAAGGTTTTCATCCAGCATTTAATGAAATAACAGAGTCCATTTTTTCACTAGGAAATGGTAGAATGGTGCAGAGGGGTAATTTCGAAGAAAAATATTCAGGAAAAAGTTTACAGGGGAATTATATTGCTGGGATTTATTATCCTGATAAAACTCGTGTAGGCTGGTGGAAAAATGGTTATCCAGAATATTTTGCGAAGGTTTTGAATGCAACCAATTGGATAGGCATTAACATCCAAATAGGGGGCGAAATTTTAGATTTAAATAATTTAACCATTGATCATTTCTATCGGGAGTTGGACATGCAAAAAGGTCTATTGACAAGAAAATTTTCTGTTAGAATGAATCATGGGGCACAAATCAGCGTTGAAAGTAAAAGAATAAATAGTATCGTGGATGATGAATCTGGAGTGATTCAATATTCAATTAAATCAGAAAATTTTAAAGGACAGTTAAATTTACAACCTTATTTAGATGGCGATATAAAAAATAGGGATTCAAATTATGAAGAAAAATTCTGGGATTGTATAAAAAGTTTTTCGAATAATAATGAATCCTTTGTTTGGTTAAAAACTAGAAAATCAAACTTTGAAGTCATCAGTGGTCAGAAAATTAAAATTTATAAAAATGGGGTATTTCTTGATTTAAAATCAAAATCTTTCCATTTAGATAAATTTAGTTCTTTGGAATATATAATTGATATGGAGGAAGGGGACACTATTTGCTTAGAAAAATATGCAGTGAATCTTAGTTCTCAAAACCATAATACGGAGAATTTTGAATCTAGTTTATATCAGTATTTGGATAAAATAGGGGATAAGGGTGCGGAATTGATGTTTGAAGAGCAAAGAGTTGCATGGGCCAATAAATGGTCAGTAAATGACATCATTATTGAAGGTGATATTGCTGCACAACAAGGTATTAGGTTCAATATTTTCCAATTAAATCAAACCTATACTGGCAGAGACATTCGTTTGAATATAGGTCCTAAAGGTTTTACTGGTGAAAAATATGGAGGCAGTACCTATTGGGACACCGAAGCTTATTGTGTTCCATTTTATTTGTCTACCTCACCATCAGAGGTTACTAAAAACCTATTAATATATCGTTGGAAACATTTAGAAAAAGCCATTGAAAATGCAGAAAAACTTGGATTCACTAATGGTGCAGCTCTATACCCGATGGTAACCATTAATGGAGAAGAATGCCATAATGAA
>CAZXZK010000047.1:0-8557 GCA_964645295.1 uncultured Cytophagales bacterium
ACAAAAAATACTAAAGATTTTAAACTTTCTCTAAAAGGGTCTAATACTCTTGTTTTCTGAAGGCCCAAATGATCTGCCAAAATTTGTGAAACTCCTCGTGGGGCATGGTCTAAATTGGTATGACTTGCATATATGGCAATATCATTTTTTATAGCTTTAATGATGGTTTTTTCTACATAGTTTTTCCCTGTCAATTTTTTTATGGAATTAAATAAAATGGGGTGGTGACTAATAATTAAATTACAATTTTTTTCAATGGCCTCCTCCACAATTTCTTCGGTACAATCAAAGCTTACCAAAATTCCTTTTAACTCTGCTTGGGGTTCTCCAACGATTAAACCAGCATTATCATATGATTCTTGCCAAGATAATGGTGCCCATTCTTCCATATAGGAACAAACCTCTTGTATTTTCATCATGGTAATTTCTTAAATTATCCCTAAATTTATCTTTTAATTTAATCAAGCAAAACAAAACTCGTAAATAATAAGACAATTGTCAAATAAATGAAACGTATCCGCCCTGCCATCCTCCTTATTGAAAATAATCATGTCCTATTAATGCAATATCAATATGGGGATAAGTATTTGTATAATTTCCCAGGAGGCAATATGAATCCAGGGGAATCTATGCCTAATACCATCATCCGTGAATGCAGGGAAGAATTGGGGATTGATGTAGAAATAGGGCAATTGGCTTTAGTGGCAGAGATTAAAAGGGATGCTCACAGGGATGAATCCATTCATCCTATTTTCTTCGGTAACATAATAGGCGGAATTCCAGAAATTCAGAAAGAAGAAACTATTTCTTCTGCAGTTTCTTGGTTGAAATTGGATGATTTGAAATTATACAATCTTTATCCCAATATTTCCAGTGAAATAATGGATATCCTTATTACCGGTAAATTGGGTAAATATATTGGAGAAATCTCTCAACCATGGATATAATTGAAATTAATTTTTAATTTTGATTTATGTTGAATAAATTTTTCATTTTTCTTCTTCTTTCCATATTTTCTTTTGAGTCATTCTCTCAAAACTTAGATCTATTGCTCAAAAAAGCTGAATTGGATAAAATTCATTTGGGGATTCAAGTAAAAAACCTAACTAAAAATCAAATAGTCTTCAATAAACAGGAAGATTTTTTCTTTATGCCTGCTTCCACCCAAAAAATGTTCACTTATTATGTTTCCCACAAATATTTAAAGGATACCCTTGCCTCATTTAAATGGAAGGAATTGAAAGATACTTTGATAATTGCAGGAACCGGCGATCCTAGTTTTTTACATACTAAATTTCAAAATAATTATCTAGAATTATTTATTCAAAAGAAAAATAAAAAAGTATTGGCTCTGCTAAATCCTTTAGTGAAAAATAAATATCCGATGGGCTGGGCTTGGGAGGATTTCCCCTATTATTATATGACTGAAATTTCTGCTTTTCCCATTTATGGAAATGTTGTTAATTTTAATTCTAATAGAAAAACTTATCAGTTAATTCCTGATTATTTTAAAGGAAATGTTTCCTGGAAAGATTCTTTGAAGGAACCATTAAGGGATTTTTGGACGAATCAATTTTTTGTTCCGTCGAATAAAATGACTAGGGATGAAGATGTTCCTTTTATTGTAAAGCCTGAAGTTATCCAAGATTTATTGGAATACAGATTAAAGAAATCAGTAAAAATAGTCCCTAAACAAAATAATAAAGATTGGCATAAGGAATATTTTCAACCAACGGATACTTTATATCGAAAAATGTTGCATGATTCGGACAATATGATTGCTGAGCAATTATTATTGTGTATTGCAGCAGAAAAGGATTGGGAGATGGAAACCGAATTCGTCATTGAGAAAATACAAGAGGAAAATCCTTTTTTAAATGAAATTAATTGGGTGGATGGTTCAGGGCTTTCGAGATATGATTTGGTTCGTCCGATAGACATGACGCAGGTTCTTGAAAAGATTTTCAAGGAAATTCCAGAAAAAAAATGGAAAAATGAAATGGCAAAAATAGGGGAGGAGTATAACCGTTGGACGAACCTTTCACTTCCTGGCAAGGTGTGGGCAAAAACGGGCTCTTATTCCAATACGTTTAATTTAGTGGGTTTTTACCAAAAGCCTGATGGAGAGATTTATTCCTTTGTTATTTTCACTAATTTGAGTATAATTAAGTCATCTGAAATGAGGAGAAGGATTGGGGTATTATTGAATGAGATGTTTTAAATTCATATAAATATACATCAAAAATTAGTTTTAGTACTTCAAAAATTATGGTTAAAACCAAAATACGGAAAATCCATATTTTTAAGGCAGGATTGGTCGTAAATCTTGTTCCTATAAAGGCTCCAAAAACACTTCCCATTGAAAGAATTAAACCTGCTAAATAATCTATTTCTTGATGAATCGAAAAAATTAATAGGGATAATCCTGAAATGAAGAGCATAAATACGGCCTTTTGAATATTGGCTTCTGCAAGGCTCATTCCTTGTTGCGTGGTAAATGCTAAAAACATAAAAATTCCCACATCCAATACAATTAAACCTCCCCAAATTCCAATCAAAAAAGTAGAAATGATGATACCAACACTGATTTTATTTTTTAGATTTGAATTTTTTCCTTCTTGAAGAGCTTTTGACCTAAAAAAAATCATTAAAATGGAAATACAAAGGGCAAAGGCCAGGATTTTTTTGACGGAATTATTCGATAATGAATCTACGTAAATTGTTCCAATTAATACGCCTATTACCAGAATAGGAACGAGTTTCAAATGTTTTTTCCAATTTATTAATCCAGCTTTATGGAATTTATAAGTGGCGGTGATAAAAGTAAGGAATAAGGATAGCCGATTGGTAGCATTGGCTGTAGTTGGAGGCATTCCGATGAAAATCATCATAGGCAGGGTTACGGCAGACCCACTACTTGCAATAGTATTTAAAAGGCCCCCAATGAATCCTGCTAGAATTAATAATAAGTAATCTTGAATTTCTTGTAACATTTAATTAGTGGTTATTTTTTTTACTCTTCCCTCTTCACTCTTTACTCAATTTATAATCGCCTATAATGGGGTAATGGTCGGAAAATTTAATATCAGATAAGGTTTCAAACCGGGTAACAGTGATTTCTTTGGTATAGAATTGATTATCAATTCGAATAAAATAGGGGGCCCGTGCAAGTGTGAAGCCATAGCCTCTTCCAGCAGCCTCAAAGGCGTTTTCCATTCTTTCTCTCAGAGTGCCATAGACGTATCCATAGGGTGTTTCATTTAAATCACCGGTTAGGATTACAGGAAAAGGACTTTCCCGAATGATTTCATTCAGAATATCAATTTCCTTTTTATGAAAAATAAATCCTTTTTTTAGGGAAGAAAGGATCCCCCGAGATTCGGTACCAGCCACATCATAATTTTGAATTTTTAATTGGTTGGTAACATTCCCTAGTCGTATACTCATGGAGTATAATTGGACATTGATCACTTTTATAACTTGGCCGTTAATATTGATATCCGCCCATAAATAACCGTTGGTTGAATTTTCAAATTCATCACCGCCATGTCTGATAATTGGATATTTTGAAAAAATGGCTAACCCCATCTCTTCTCCTTGATCATAAGCATCTTGATTAAAACCTTTATTGATATAATAGGGAGTATTTTTGGTAAGATAATTGAGGTTTTCGTATTCTTTTCGTGCTTCGTTGAAATAAAATTCTTGAAAGCATTTGATTTCAGAAGTATTTGCGCCTAAAAAAAGTTTAAGTTCCTTTAAACCTTTATCCTTTGGACTCGAATAGCCTGAAAACATTCCATAGGTGTTGTAAGTCAAAACTGAAAAATCTTTTTCTAGACTTAATAATGGATTGTTTTTGGCATAGGTGCGATCATAAAAACCATAACCTATTACTAAAATAGTAAAAGGTAAAAGGGCTCTTTTAGGACGTTGTATGAGCCAATAAAGAAAGGTGGCAAATACCAAGAATTGTGCAATTGGAAGGCTCATCATTAAAAAGCCGGCGATCCAATGACTAAAAATTAATAAATAAGAGAGGGTATAAACAATTAATGTATAGATACTAAGAAGTAGGGAAAATCCCCAAACCATCGAAGATATATAATCTGGAAGGAAATTAAATTTTTTCTTTTTTGGTTTGGCTTTCATTAATTGGATGATTTCCCTGCAAAAATACTTATAATTCTCTAATTTTTATATTTTTAAACCAAACAAGATTCCCATGGTCTTGAAGGGCGATATGACCTTTCATAGCTACCCCAAAATCTTTCATATTTTTAAATTTGGAACCTTTGATCATTTCTTTCCAATTTTGATCATCATAGCGTGTTTCAACAACTTTTATTCCGTTTAAATATAATTGTAAAAGACCTCGGTTATTAACGATTTTGGCCGTATTCCATTCTCCAACTGGTCTGACTGGTTCGGTGGAGGATTTTACTAAATCGTATAGATCTCCTGCACGGTGTTTGATTATTTTTCCATCAGCATGGCCATCATTATCCAGGATTTGCATTTCTGGGCCAGACATATAGGTCGCATGATTTCTTGCTTTATTGTCTGTTACATTGAAGATGATTCCAGAATTTCCATTTTTTGAAATTTTCCAATCTACTGAAAATTCATAATTGGTAAAGGATTCATTAGTGATTAAATCTGCCCCTTTTTTAACATTCATGTCATAGGCAATAGCGCCATCTTCTATGATCCAGGCAGCCATATTGTCGTTTCCTTCGTTTCCATACGTATGCCATCCGTTAAAGCTTTTTCCATCGAATAAAAGTTTAAAACCTTGTTTTTTTTCAATCGAGGAAAGTTGATTGTCTTGGGCGAAAAGGGATAATGTGCCCATCAAAATGAAAGCGATGATTTGAATTTTTTTCATAGTTTAATAATTTATTTAATTTACTAATTTATTAAAAGATTTTTAGTATTTCGTAAATTGCAACTTCCTTTCTAAAAAATGAAGACAAAAAATACAAAAAAACCTCAAATAAATATTGTAACGCTAGGTTGTTCGAAAAACCTGGTAGACTCAGAAATGCTCTATACGCAGCTTAAGGGCAATGGTATCCAAGTTTCTCATGAAGATTCAACGGATAGGTCGAATAACATTATTGTAAATACCTGTGGTTTTATTGATAATGCAAAAGAGGAGTCTATTGATACAATTTTACGCTATGTTGATGCCAAGAAAGAAGGTAAGGTGGATAAGGTTTATGTAACGGGTTGTTTATCTCATCGTTACAAGGATAGTTTGGAGCGAGAGATTCCAGACGTGGATGCATTTTTTGGAACCAATGAATTGCCACGTATTTTAAAGACCTTAAAGGCGGATTATAAGAAGGAATTAGTCGGTGAAAGATTGATTACAACACCCACGCATTATGCTTATTTAAAAATTGCGGAGGGTTGTGATCGTCCTTGTAGTTTTTGTGCCATTCCATTAATGAGGGGTAAGCATGTTTCCAGGGAAATCGATGAATTGGTGAAAGAGGCCAAATCTTTAGCGAGAACTGGTACCAAAGAATTAATCTTAATTGCCCAGGATTTAACCTATTATGGATTAGATTTAAAGAATCCGGATGGCAGTACAGGAAGGAAATTGGCGGATTTAATGTACCGACTTTCAGATGTAGAGGGGATTGAATGGATAAGATTACAATATGCCTTTCCTTCGGGATTTCCGATGGATATTTTAAAACCGATGGTGGAAAGGGAAAATATTTGTAAGTATTTGGATATGCCTTTACAATCTGGCTCAGATACTATGCTAAAAAGTATGCGTCGGGGAATTACTAGGGAAAAGACGGAGGCATTAATTCGTGAAATTCGTTCTCAAATTCCTGAAATTGCTTTGAGAACTACCTTGATTTCAGGATTTCCCGGAGAAACTGAGGCTGACTTTGAGGAGACTTATTCTTTTGTTGAGCGAATGCGTTTTGATCGGTTGGGGGTATTTAATTATTCCCATGAAGAAGATACTCATGCTTTTAAGTTGGAGGATAATGTACCTGAGGAGGTAAAGCAATTTCGGTCGGATGAAATTATGCATCTTCAGCAAGGGATTTCTTTGGAATTAAATCAGGAGAAGATAGGGAAAATTTACCAAGTATTGATTGATCGAAAAGAGGGCGGGTATTATATAGGAAGAACTGAATTTGACTCTCCTGAAGTAGACAATGAAGTTTTAGTCTCGGATGAAACTCCGCTTAGATTAGGGGATTTTGCCAATATTAAAATTGAGCGTGCTGAGGAATTTGATTTATACGGAAAACTTGTTTAGAGTGAATAGGGAAGAATTAATAATTAAGAAAACCCATAGTTCATAGTTCATAGTTCATAACTGAATAATTGGTCATGTTTAGGCAATTCCAGTGAACGAGGTGTCCATTGGCTTTTGAAGGCCAGCCTACCAGATAAAAGATTGCTTCTTTGGCTTCTTGTAAGCCCATGAATCCAACGGTGGTAGCCATGACACCGGCGGTATCACAATCGGGGATTTCTAAACCTTGTGGCGGATTGGGATAAATACTTCTATAAGTTCCACTTTTTTTATTTTCTCCGTGCACTATTCCATTCAATAAGGCAATTTGTCCTTCCCAAGCATATAGGCCTGCATAGATCCAAGGTTTATCGAATTGTTTACAAATATCATCGATGATATAGCGAATAGGAAAATTATCTGTACAATCTAGGATGATATCACTAACAGAAATATATTTTTCTAGGATAGTTCTTTTGGCAAATTCATTTTCGTAATGAATTTCGATGGAGGAATTTAATGCTTTTAGTTTTTGGGCGGCTATTTCGGCTTTAAATTTTCCGATTTCCTCCTCCGTAAATAGGGCTTGTCGTCCTAGATTCGAACTTTCAATTTTATCTCCATCCAGAATAATGATTTTTCCGATGCCAGTCATGGCCAAATAGGGTAAAGCTGCATTGGCTAGACCCCCAGCGCCAATTACCAAAACGGTGGATTTGGCAAGGATAGATTGTTCCCTTTCGGTCCAGTTGCTTAATTGTAATTGTTTTTGGTAACGGTTCATTTGGGTTATGGACAAAAAAAAGCCCCTTGATTTTCAAGGGGCTAATTTCTAAAAATTTTATTAAAATTACACAGTAAGTGTACCTTTTTTCGCCGCTTTGATTAAAGTTGCTTCAAAACCATTTTTGTTGATGGTTTTAATGGCTTTAGCAGAAACTTTCATTCTTACCCAAACACCTTCTGATTCTAAAAAGAATTTCTTAGTTTGAAGATTTGGATAGAATTTACGCTTCGTTTTATTATTAGCGTGAGATACATTATTTCCCACTTGCGTCTTTTTTCCAGTAATTTGACAAACCTTTGCCATGATCTCTTGCTTTTAATGTTAATAATTTGGACTGCAAAATTAGGGATTTTTTTTAAATTTTCAAATTAGCATACAAAATATTTATTTTATTTTTAGTCTTAATAAATTCATGTCTGAGGTTATAAACAAATATTGTTCATTATCGCCGCCAAAAGCGAGATTTGAATTAGCATTATTTGTTTCGATTCTTCCGAGTAATTTTCCTTCTTTTGAAATAATTAAAATTCCTCCTGGACCTGTAGCCCAAATTGTTCCTTTTTTATCGATTTTTAGTCCGTCGCCAGATCCTCTAAATCCTTGTTTAACTAAATCCATTCCATTAAAAAATAGGGTAGGTTTTCCTAAATTTCCATCATTTTTAATGGGGAAGGCATTCCAAATAATGGCTTTAGGGTCAGATTGCGCTACAATTACCGTTTTTTGGTCGGGAGTAATGGCGATTCCGTTAGGTCTAGTCATTTTATCGTATTGTAGGATTAATTCCCCTGTTTTTGTTATCCGATAAACTCCTTGAAAATCCAATTCTTTGGCGGCCTCTGGTTCACCTCTTTTTGGCAGTCCGTATGGAGGATCAGTAAAGAAATAATCTCCATTTTTTGTTTGAATTAAGTCATTTGGGGAATTTAATTGTTTGCCTTGATAGAGATGTGCCAGGGTTTTTTTCTTATTGGGTTTATTCAAAGGCATTTCTGCAATTCGGCGGTCGCCGTGTTCGCAAGAGACTAGATTTCCCTTGGAATTAATAATTAAGCCATTGGCTCCGGGTTCTCCTGAATAATAATTATCTCCCGTATAACCAGCAGGTTTCAAGAAGGTGGAAAGTCCTTCTTTTTCATTCCATTGGTAGATGATGTTTTCTGGAACATCGGTGAATAGGAGTGATTGAAGTTTATCTACCCAGACAGGACCTTCCGACCAGGTAAAACCTTCCGCAACGATTTCCGGTTGCGTATTTGGATCAATCAAATCGTTTAGGGCTGGGTCAAGGACTACAATTTTACCAATTTTTTGATAGGGATTTTGGGCTATAATTCCTGTTGAAAGGAATAAGAGGGGAAATAAGAAATATTTTTTCATGGTTTAAAGGGGAATAAAAATTGATTATAAATTTAATGATAAATTTAGAATAAGTAGAATCTTATCAGAATGCTGTTTGAAAAATTCCTTGAATTACTTTAATTTTAAGGGTGGGTGGTGGT
>CAZXZK010000047.1:8567-17031 GCA_964645295.1 uncultured Cytophagales bacterium
GTGGCATTTCCCGCAAAATAAAAATTCAACTCTTTCAAAATTGAACTTCTCCTCCCAAAAAGCTAAAGCACAAATTATTGACGTCCTTTTGCCTATTTATGGCCAAAATGAAGCCAAAGCCATAGCAGACCGTTTAATCGTTCTCCATTTTAGCATTGCTTTAATCGATATCCTTACTGATAAACCCCTAAAAAAACCCCCTCATTGGGAATCAACCCTCTTCCGCCTCTCTAAAGGAGAACCCTTCCAGTATGTTATTGAAAAAGAATTTTTTCACGACCATATCTTCCATATAAACCAAAATACCCTTATTCCTCGTCCGGAAACCGAAGAATTAGTAGACTGGATTTTAGAAGAAAACAAGGAGGAGAATTTAAAAATATTAGATATTGGTACAGGATCAGGAGTCATTCCCATTAGCTTGTCTGCACAACGAAGTAGCTGGGATATGCAGGCTTGGGATATCTCAGAAAAAGCCCTAGAAATTGCAAATAGGAATGCTGAAAGTATCGGAGTAAATATTCATTTTCAAAAGATCGATGCCTTGGCCATAAACAGCGAAGAAAAATTTGATATCATTGTATCCAACCCTCCTTATGTAGCAAATTTCGAAAAAAAAGAAATGAAAGATCATGTATTGAAATATGAGCCCGAATTAGCCTTATTTGTAGAAGACCATAACCCATTAATTTTTTACCAAAAAATTATGGAATTTGGGGAGAAATCCTTAAAAATCGGAGGGAAAATTTATTTTGAAATTAACCCATTATTTTTGAATGAATTAACGGAATTAATCCATGAATATCCTTATTCCGCAAAAATAAGAAACGATTTTAGAGGAAAGCAAAGGATGCTAAGAATCTGTAGGAATTGAACTAAAATTAGAATTTTTTCGTTATATTCAATATAATACAATTATTTTTAAACAAAATGAAAAGAAACACAATTATCATTTTAGCCGTTTTGGCTGCATTAATTTTTTGGGGAATAGGATCTAGAAATGGCATGGCCACCGCAGATCAAGGTGTTCAAGCTGCCTGGGGAAATGTTCAAACTGCTTACCAAAGAAGAGCTGATTTAATACCTAATTTGGTAAATACCGTAAAAGGTGTTGCCGATTTCGAACAAGAAACCCTTACCCAAGTTATTCAGGCTAGAGCTAGTGCAACTCAAATGAAGGTTAGTGCCGATGATTTATCCCCTGCAAACCTGCAAAAATATCAGGCTGCTCAATCTTCCTTGGGAGGAGCATTATCTCGATTGATGGTGGTAGCAGAACGTTATCCTGAATTGAAAGCGACAGCGAACTTTTCTGAATTACAAGCTCAATTAGAGGGAACCGAAAATAGAATTAAAACCGAAAGAGATAATTTTAATTCAGCCGTTCAAATGTACAATAATAAAATTGTTACATTCCCCAATAGTTTAATCGCATCTTTCTCTGGATTTCAAGTGAAAGGATATTTTGAGGCTGATGCAGGTGCAGAAACTGCCCCAACGGTAAATTTTGAATAATGGCCCTACTAGAAAAGGACTTAGAAGAAAAAATATTAAAATCCATTAAAGAGGCAGAGTTAAATACCTCCGGGGAGATTCGCCTTCACGTAGATAAAACATGTGAAGGCGATCCTGTATTAGTTGCTCAAGATTGGTTCTATCAACTAGGAATGGACAAAACAGATCTTCAAAATGGGGTGCTTTTCTATTTAGCTCTTGAAAGTAGAAAGTTTTCAGTCATTGGAGATAAAGGAATTGATGCCAAAGTGCCGGATGATTTTTGGATAAAAATTATCGATGATATGATCCCTTTATTAAAAGAAAATAAATTAGTAGATGCTATGGCTTTGGGCATCAAACGAACTGGGGAAGCATTAAGTCAATATTTCCCTTATCAAAAAGATGATATTAATGAGTTGTCAGACGAGATTTCATACGGTGAAGAATAAATTTTTAATCATCATTTTTGCTTTATTACAGAGTTTTTGGGTGGTAGGACAAATCCCAACCCCCTCAAGGCTTGTCGTTGATCAGGCAGATATATTGAGTCCTAAAGAGGAAGCAGCATTGGAAAGAAAATTGGTGGATTATGATGATTCTACCTCTACTCAAATTGCCATTGCCCTAGTAAAAACCTTAGATGGAAAAGATTCCTTCGACTATGCCATGGATTTAGCCAAAGCCTGGGGGGTCGGTCAGGAAGGAAAAAATAATGGAGTCCTTATCCTTGCCTCTACTGGTGATAGACAAATCCGAATTGTTACTGGAAGGGGAGTGGAAGCCGAATTGCCAGATGCCATTTGTAAGCGAATTATTAATAATAAGATTACTCCTAATTTCAGAAACGGTTCTTATTATCAAGGATTAGATGAAGCTACAACGGAAATGATCGACCGGTTGGAAGGAAGATTTGTCAATGATGAAGAAAAAGATTCTGGAGGAGGTTTTAAACCACTTTTATTTTATATTTTATTGATTTTAATCATTACCTTTATTCGAAGTAAAAGAGGTGGTGGTGGTGGAGGAAATCATACCCGAGGCGGAGGAATGTTCTTCCCACCCATATTTTTTGGAGGCGGACACCATCATGGCAGCGGAGGATATGGCGGCAGGGGCGGATTCAGCGGCGGAAGTTTTGGGGGTTTTGGTGGTGGTAGCTTCGGCGGTGGTGGAGCAGGAGGATCTTGGTGATAGGTTCATCTCCTATAATTCATACACTGCGGCTGTTTGTTCATAGTTCATAGTTCATCGTTCAAAATATGGATAATATTCAAAAAATTAAAGAAAATTTAAACCAAGCAAAAGATTTGCTTGAGATAATTATTCAAGATGACCAATTGTTGACCAAAATTGATCAGGCTGCCAATATATTGGTAGATGCGATTAAAATGGATAATAAAATCATTTCCTGTGGAAATGGAGGAAGCCATTGTGATGCTATGCATTTTGCTGAAGAATTATCTGGTAGATTTAAAGAAAATCGCCCCTCTTTACCAGCTATGGCTATCTCAGACCCCTCTCATATTAGCTGCGTAGGAAATGATTATGGCTTTGACCAAATTTTTTCTCGTTTTATTGAAGGTCTTGGAAAAAAAGGCGATGTTTTAGTAGGTATTTCTACCTCAGGAAATTCCTCCAATATTATTCGAGCAGTAGAAGTTGCACAGACTAAAGGAATGAAGGTGATTTTATTGACAGGAAAAGATGGAGGTGAATTAGCAAAATTTAATACTTGCGAAATCAGAATACCCCATTTTGGCTATGCTGATAGAATTCAAGAAATTCATATCAAAATAATTCATATTCTTATTGAATTAATTGAAAATAAAATTTTTCAATCATAATCAATTTATGATGAATCAACCACCAACCACTAATTTTATAAAATGTCTAGAATTATCAGACCACTCATCGGGGAAAATAGTAATTTTCCTTTTCAAGATGATAAATTTTTAATTGAATTGCTTCAAAAAGCAATGAATATTCGAAAATCTGGTGTTTTTCATGATATCTCAGAAAATACCTATTTAAGAAATTTGCCTGTATCTCAAATTGAATTATTTGATGCTATGGCCAATAATTTTCCTTTGGTACAAAATTCTCAGGCCTATTTACATCAATTTTATCAGGAAAAAATCAGAGGAGAATCCTCTATTCAAGTATTGGATTTTGGGATTGGTCGTGGTATTCAAATGAAAAGATTTTTGTTAAGTTTAAATGGGATAAATTTGAAAAAATTACGTCTAATTGGCCTAGATATATCCTCTGATTCAATTCAATTTACCTGGCAAGAGTTAAAGAAGTTGAGGCCAGAATTGGATTATGAACTTGAAATTCAATTGTTTTCCTATTCTTTTGAAAAATTGGATGCTGATTTTTTTGAATTAAATATCCATTCCGACCCTTTAATTATTAATGCATCATTATCCCTTCATCATATCCGTGATTTTTCTAAACGAAAATTTATTATGGATAAAATTGCCGAATTACAACCCATAGCATTTGGTTTAATCGAACCCAATGTAGCTTCCTATCAAATTCCATTTGAAGAACGTTATGAAGACATTGTGCTACACTTTGGTGCTTTGTTTCATTATATCCAAAACTTAGATTTAGATGATTCCATTAAGTATGGTATCAAAGCTTTTTTGGCCAATGAATTAATGGATAGTATTGCCTATCCGGATGAGATCCGGTGTGAGAATTATGATCCCATCCTGAAATGGTATTCCAATTTCTTAGAGAGAGGTTTTTCCCCTTTTAATCCATTATGTTCCTATCAGGAAAAATCGAAAATTAATAAGATGAATATTGAAAAAACAAAGTCTGGTCTCTTGGAAATTGATTATTTTGAAATACCTTTGCTAGGTATACTTACTCTAACCCACTAATTAATTTAAAATGAATTCCTCTTCCGTCTTTCAAAAAAATTGGAGCTTTTATCGTAAAATTATTGAATCCAATTATATGTACCATCAAGAAATAATTAAATATTTAGAGAAATGTTTAAATAATAATTATTTTGATAAGATTTTAGAATTGGGTGTTGGAGATGCCTCTATTTGGAATTCTCTCAATTTATCCAAAAGATGCAAGCATTTTACTGGTGTTGATTTATCCTCAGAAGTTTTAAATATCGCCCATCAAAATTTGTTAAATTCTCAAATTGAATTTTCTTTAATAGAATCAGATATTCATACTTTTATGGATAAATTACTTGAAAAATATTCCTTAATTATTTCTAATTATACTATCCATCATCTAAAAGATTCTCAAAAAGAAGAAATATTTTTTAGAATTTATGAATGCTTGGAATTGGATGGGAAATTTTTTTATACAGATGTTTTAAAATCGCCTCCTTTTCAAACAAAAGCCCAGTATTGTCAGGAATACAATAAATTAATTAAGCATCAATGGGTGAATTTAACGGATGAAGAAATTGAATTAGTAATAAACCATATTCAAGAATTTGATTTTCCTATGGAACAAATTTATTTCATGGATTACCTACGTTCTATTGGTTTCAAAGTTGAATCTTATCCATTGGATAACCAATTCCATTTTTCTTTTATTTTAACAAAATCCATTTAAAAATGATAACTTAAATTCAAAAGAAAGATGGTTCCATATTGATTGAACTGCCCAGATCCATTTGTAAGAATGCCATATTTCCCATTAAATGTTAGTCCATTTTCTATGATTTTTACCTGATTAGGGTCATTTAGTATGGTTTTTCCTATGGCATCTATAGCCTCAAATTTTCTAATTGGAATACGATTAAATAAATTATTTACCGTAAAACCAATCGTTAATTTTTCCTGATTTAAATTTTTGGAGATGGTAAGGTCATTAATCATATTTGGTATAAACCTCATTTGAATATGATTAAAGGCTTCACCTATATCAGATATATTCCTCCAAATAGTTTCCCCTATCAAGGTTGAAGTAAAATTAAATATCCAATTATTTGATTCGTAATTTAATCCTTGGATCCATTTATAATTTGGTCTTACTGTTGTATAGATCGATTTTGTTTCCGCATTAATTAATTTTATTCCTTCCTCGTCAAAAAATTTACTTTGACTAATTTCTCCCAATACCTTTCTGTTGATATTGGTATTCCCAGCCAAGCTAATATCTAAATATCCTTTTCCAAGTCGGATATTTTTATAGGAACTGACGAAATCGATTCCTTGGTTAAGGGTATTTAATCCATTGGTGAAGAATTGCATTAATTCAATATTATTCGCATTAAAAATTTCATATAATCTTGAATTCACATTGGTTGGTTTATTAATTGCGGGGATTAAAATAATTCGATTATTGATCTTTATTGAATAAAAATCTGCGGTAATTTCCAAGTTTGATTGAATCTTGGAGGTAAATCCAAATGAAATATTCACGGAATTTTCAGGACTTAATGGATTTATTCCAAGGGTTTTTAATACATCTGAATTATTTCTAAATAGGCCTTGTATAACCACATTTCCACCCGAAAAATTATTGGTTATGGCTTGAAGATAAGCCTGTTGCAGACTAGGAGCCTTAAAGCCTGTGGACAATGCCCCTCTAAAGGATAATTTTTTATCTACTAAATCTTGAAGAATCGATATTTTACCTACTAGGGCACTTCCAAAATCACTATATCCTTCCAATCTGGTGGTAAAATTTAAGGAGCCGTTTGATCGATAGTTCCAATTTAAATCACCGTATAATCCGATATTCTTTCGCTCAAAATTACCTGCATTTTGAGGGTTATGCCCTGGATAGGAATTCGTTCCTTCTCCTTCATACGATTTTGGTTCACCAGCTATTATATTGAATTTTTCGAATCGAATTTCTGAGCCAAGTCCTATCGAAAGGTTATCTAAGATACTTTTTGAAAAATCGGTATTGAAAATAAAATTATAAAAGGAATAACCGCCACAATCAAAGGATGTTGGGGAATTTACTCCTAAAGAGCGATTGATGGAATTATTGACAAAAATATGGATTTTAGAACCTCCGGTGGTAAAGGAATAATCTTGGTTCCAACCATTTTTTCTATTTTTTAATCCGATGGTGGTATTAAAATCAGTTAAAGCCCCTTCAAAAGTAGGTAGGTATCCGATATATCCGTGGTAAATTCCTCCTAGTCCTGTATAATCCTTTTTATTTGGATCTGTTGTATGCAGTAATCCAAAATCCAAGCGGTTATAAGGTGCTCGGTAATTGGCATAACTGGTATAATATCGATTGGAAAAATTTCCGTTAGCATAAATTTCAGCCCCTGAATTCAATTTTCCTGAACCAAAATTAAGGGAAGTTCTAAATGCTCTTGAAGACCCCGTACCATTCCGATTGAGGCCGGTTGGATAATCTTGAATAAACGCTCGGATACCCGCATCTTTTTCCGGAGTGCCCCCGAATGTTCTAATTTCGCCTTCTGGATCTACTAAGCCATTTCTCTCTTTAGGTCTTTGATGTACAAATTCCAAGGTATACAAGAAATAGCCATTTTTTTTGAAATTTTTTCCTGAGCTAAAGCTAAGATTGGAAATAAAACCATCACCTTGAGAGGTAATTTGATTTGAAAAACGCAAATGGCTGAATTTAAATTTATCATTCAATTTAATATTTACCACTCCAGCAATGGCATCAGAACCATATTGAGCAGAGGCTCCATCTCGTAATATTTCTATGCTTTTGATTGCATCCACCGGAATAGAAGAAAAATCAGAAGCTGTTTCCCCGATAGAGGGGCCATTGGACATATATATTTGAGCAGCGAAATTCTTCCTTTTTCCATTAATTAATAATAAGGTCCTGCCAGAACCTTGTCCCCTTATATCCTGAGAATCGTAAAATGAGGCAGCATCTGACACAGGAGATTGAGTGGTGTTAAAAGAAGGAATCCGGTATTGCAAAGCTTGGCTAAGTTGAAAAGATTGCCCGGTACTTGAAATATCAGATAAATTAAGATTATCAATCGGAAGAGCTGTTCCTATTGCAGACCTTGGCTGGGATCTTTGTCCAACGACCATCACCTCCTCTAATTGATTATCTGATATTTTTAATTGAAATTGAAAGGGTTTGGCCGTATTATCCGTAATTTGAATAATTTGTTCGAAAGGTTCATATTCAATATTCGAAATTTTAATGGTATGAGTTCCAATTGGTAATGTCATCTTGAAATTCCCGTTTTCATCGGTCATCGCGCCTATTTTGCCAGATTGAATAGTAGAAAAAGGAATTCCATTTCCAGTAGAATCCACAATTTTTCCTGTAAAATTTTGGGAATAGCCGGTGGACAAAATAAAAATAAGGCAAAGGCTTAGAATAGTCTTTTTCATTAATTAGTGGTTTATTTTTTTAATAACTTAGAATATAAAATTAAACAAATTTATTTAATATCCAACCTATTTTATGTTCGGCTTCCTTTTTCCAGGATCAATAATCATCTCCATCCCCTTCGTCACCCATGACGACATCGACCATTCGATTAAATAATTTTTTGAAACTTGCCCCGGATTTTGCTTTTGGGTTTTCATTATTTTGGGGAATATCTTTTGAGATGGTTGCGTGAATTTCTTCTGAAATTTCATTCCCGATATTTTCTGAAGGGGCATTTTGTTGGTCTTTTAATTCTTGATTAAAATCTAATTGATCGATAATTAATTTGCTTAGACCTACAGAGCTGGCGAATAGGGGGTTTGAGATATCTTCTTGTATTTTTAAGGTTTTGGCATGAATAGGAGATTCTCCGATTCTACATTCCAAACCGGCATATTTAAGGAGTAAATTATTAATATAGGGTAATTGGGCACCTCCGCCGATGATCACGATGCCAGATTTAAAATCTTTTGGAGTTCCTATTCGTTTGATTTCAGCCAAAATGATGGCTGCTAATTCTTTCATTCGTTCTTCAATAATGATGGCTAAATTTCTAGCAGATACTGGGTGTGGGGCTCTTCCAGCAATCCCAGGT
>CAZXZK010000048.1:0-10443 GCA_964645295.1 uncultured Cytophagales bacterium
TACCTGTTACAGTATCGCCAACGTTTTTGGATGAAATTTTTTCTTCTATTGAAAAAGATCCAAATGCTGAATTTGAAGTAGATTTAACCCAACAAAAAATTTCCAATTTATCTACCGGTAATTTTGAACAATTTGATATCAATGGTTATAAAAAGCAGAACTTGCTAAATGGCTTTGATGATATTGATTTCCTTCAAAATATCAAAGAAGAAATTGTTGAATTTTCAAAAAATAGATAGCCATTGAAAAGAAAAGTTGAAATAATGGATACCACTCTGAGGGATGGTGAGCAAACTAGTGGAGTTTCATTCTCTGCTATAGAAAAGCTTACGATTGCTAAGATGTTAATTAATGAATTAAAGGTAGACAGAATTGAAATTGCTTCTGCTAGAGTTTCAGATGGTGAATTTGAAGCTGTAAAAAAAATTACTTCCTGGGCTGATTCGGTAGGGAAATTGCATTGTATAGAGGTTTTGGGTTTTGTCGATGATGGTAAATCCATTGAATGGATGCAAAAAGCCGGGGCAAAGGTATTAAACTTGCTGACGAAGGGTTCTTTGAATCATCTCGTTCATCAACTTAAAAAAACTCCTGAACAACATTTTGAAGAAATTGAGGATGTCATCCATCAAGCGGTAAATGCTGGAATAGAGGTAAATGTCTACCTAGAGGATTGGTCGAATGGTATGAGGAATAGTAGGGAATACGTTCACCAATTCATACAATTTCTTGAAAAATTACCTGTAAAAAGAATATTATTGCCAGATACTTTAGGGATTTTAATTCCTGAAGAGGTAAGGGAATATGTTGGTGAATTGACAAACAGATATCCTAATTTACATTTTGACTTTCACGCCCATAATGATTATGATTTAGGTACTGCCAATGCCTATGAAGGTATTAAAGCAGGAGCAAAAGGGCTTCATCTGACTATTAACGGTATGGGAGAGAGGGCAGGAAATGCACCTTTAGCAAGTACAATTGCTGTTTTAAATGACTTTTTTCCGGAGATTGAAACCAATATCCAGGAATCAAAATTATATTCTATTTCTTTGTTGGTTGAATCTTTTTCTGGTGTAAGAATTCCACAAAACAAATCAGTAGTTGGTGAATATGTTTTTACTCAAACAGCAGGGGTTCATGCAGATGGAGATAAAAAGAAAAATTTATATCATTCTAAATTAATGCCTGAGCGATTTGGGAGAGTTCGAAAATATGCCTTGGGAAAAACCTCTGGTAAGGCTAATATAGAAAATAACTTGGAGGAATTCGGAATTAAATTATCTGATGAGGAATTAAAGATTGTCACTCAAAGAATCATTCAGTTAGGTGATCGAAAAGAGATGGTGACAAAGGAAGATCTTCCTTATATTATTTCAAATGTCTTAGATAGAAATGCTATTGAGAAACGAATTATCGTTGATAATTATGTTTTAACACATTCAAAAGATTTGAATCCGTCTTGTACCTTAAAAGTCAACATAGAAGGAGTTTCTTATGAATCAAGTGCTCAAGGAGATGGCCAATATGATTCATTCATGAAGGCTTTGGGTAAAACTTTTGATAAAATTGGTAGAATAATGCCAGAATTGACTGATTATACTGTCAGAATTCCGCCAGGAGGAAATACCGATGCATTATGTGAGACTAAAATTACCTGGAAATACAATAACAAAGAATATATAACAAGAGGTTTGGATAGTGACCAAACAGTTTCTGCTATTCAAGCTACAGAAAAAATGCTTAATTTATTATAATAAAATGGTTAACAAAAAAATACTAATCGTTCCGGGAGATGGAATTGGTCAGGAGGTAACAGAGGTTGGAAAGAAGGTTTTGGATAGAATTGCTCAGAAATATGGACATAATTTTGAATATGACTATGCTTTAATAGGACATGCTGCTATTGAGGAAACGGGAAATCCTTTACCTGATGAAACCCTGGCAAAAATGAAAGCATCCGATGCTGTTTTATTTGGAGCGGTGGGTCATCCTAAATATGATAATGATCCATCTGCAAAAGTAAGGCCAGAGCAAGGACTTTTAAAAATGAGAAAGGAATTGGGTTTGTATGCTAATTTAAGGCCAATTAAACTTTTTGATGAGCTATTAGGTGCTTCTTCAATAAAACCTGAGATATTAAAGGGTGCTGATATTTTGTTTTTTAGAGAATTAACAGGGGATATTTATTTTGGTGAAAAAGGGAGAAAGAATGATGGCGATACTGCTTTTGATGTAGCTGAATATTCTAGATATGAGGTTGAAAGAATTGGCCGAAAAGCTTTTGAAGCTGCAATGACTCGCGGAAAGAAATTATGTTCAGTTGATAAAGCCAATGTTATTGAGACTTCTCGTTTATGGAGAGAAGAAATACAGAAATTATCCAAGGAATTTCCGGAAGTGGAAGTGGAACATCAATTTGTGGATGCTGCAGCCATGATGCTTATAAAAGATCCTAAAAGATTTGATGTAGTAGTAACAGCCAATTTATTTGGTGATATCCTAACAGATGAAGCTTCTCAAATTGCTGGTTCAATGGGCATGTTAGCATCAGCGTCTATTGGAGATGGAACTGGGGTATATGAGCCAATTCATGGTTCCGCCCATGACATTACAGGTAAAGGCGTTGCTAATCCAATGGCTGCTGTATTATCAGCTGCCTTATTACTGGATATTTCATTTGGATTAAAAGATGAATCGAATGATATCATTCTAGCGGTTGATCAATTATTGAAAAAAGGATATCGCACAAGAGATATTGCGGATTCTTCAACCGATAAATCAATGATATTAGGAACTGAGGCAATTGGATTAGAATTATTGAAATTAATTTAATTAATGTAAATAATAAAGAGACTCAAAAAATGGGTCTCTTTTTTTTCAATTGATAAATTGAAATTATAAATATTTAAAATTTTCCTTACCAGTAATTTTTTTTACTGTCTCATAAATTAATTTTATAACAGCATCAACGTCTGATTTTGCAACTGTTTCAACGGTTGTATGCATGTATTTTAAAGGTAATGAAATCAGTGCTGAGGCAACTCCTTCTGTTGCATAGGCAAATGAATCTGTATCGGTTCCTGTTGAACGACTAACGGCTTGTCTTTGAAAAGGAATTTTTTTCTTCTCAGCTACATCAATGATAAAATCTCTTAAATTGTTCTGTACTGCAGGCCCATAACATATAACGGGCCCCTTACCACAGGCCATATCACCTTGAATTTTTTTATTATACATCGGAGATTGTGTATCATGAGTCACATCGGTAATTATTGCCAAATCTGGTTTTAATCTTCTTACAATCATTTCTGCTCCTCTCAATCCAATTTCTTCTTGAACAGCATTGACCACATAAAGCGTGAAGGGTAGAGTATCTTTCTTTTCTTTTAACATTCTAGCAACTTCCGCAATCATATAACCTCCCATTCTATTATCAAGAGCTCTTCCAACGTAATATTTATTGTTTAATTCAGTAAGTCCATCTTCAAATGTAACTACTGAACCTACATGGATACCCATTTCTTCTACTTCCTTCTTATTTGAGGCTCCACAATCGATAAAAATATCTGAAACAGAAGGGGCTTTATCTTTGGCTAAATCTCTTACATGAATGGCTGGCCAGCCAAAAACGCCTTTGACTATCCCTTTATTTGTATGAATGTTTGCTCGCATGGAAGGTGCAATTAAAGCATCTGAGCCTCCATTTCTTCTTAAAAATAAATAGCCATTTTCGTCAATATAGTTTACAAACCAAGATATTTCATCTGCATGGGCCTCAATAACTACGCTAAATTTTTTTCCAGGATTTATTACTCCAACAGCTGTCCCATAAATATCAATGATAGTTTCATCCACATAGGGCGCTAAATAGTTTAACCAAATTCTTTGCCCCTCAGCCTCAAAACCAGTAGGAGAGGCATTATTTAAATATTCGTAAAGAAAAGTACTATTTTTTTTAGGCATAATGATATAGTTTATTATTTTTCCGTAAAAATTCTAAATTAAGCTTTAATTTAATCATTTATAAATTAAATTTGTAATAACTTAAAAAGAATAATAATATTTTAATTCATGAAAAAAATTGCAGTTTTTACCTCAGGAGGGGATGCACCAGGAATGAATGCCTGCATTCGAGCAGTTGTTAGAGGAGCTAAAAATCATGGTGTAGAAGTTTACGGAATAATTAGAGGTTATAATGGAATGATTAAAGGGGATATTATTCCCTTAACATCCCAATCTGTTAGTAATATTATCCAAAGAGGAGGAACCATTTTGAAATCCGCTCGTTCAAAGGAATTTATGACTGTCGAGGGAAGGGAAAAGGCTTATAAACAGTTGAAGGATTTTGGAATAGAAGGTTTGGTGGCAATTGGGGGAAATGGAACTTTCACAGGTGCAGAAATATTTTTTAATGAGTTTAGAATTCCTACAGTTGGAGCTCCGGGAACCATTGATAATGATTTATACGGTACAGATTATACGATTGGCTATGATACAGCTGTCAATACTGCTTTAGATGCAATTGATAAAATTAGGGATACAGCCGATTCACATGACCGTGTGTTTTTTATTGAAGTAATGGGGAGAGATTCTGGGTATATTGCAGTCCAATCTGGTTTGTCTGGAGGTGCTGAGGCAGTTATGATTCCAGAAAATTTGACCCCAACTGAAGAAATAGTAAAAATACTTGAGAATGGAAGAAAGAATAAAAAAACCTCTTCTATAATTGTTGTGGCAGAGGGAGATGAAGAAGGAAATGCCCAAGTTATTGCCAAAAAAATTAAGACATTAATGTCTGCCGAAATGGATATAAGAGTGACAACCCTCGGGCATATTCAAAGAGGAGGTATTCCAACAGCAGCAGATCGAATATTGGCGTCTCGTCTTGGACTGGGAGCATTGGAGGGATTATTGAGCGGCGAAAAAAATGTAATGGCGGGAATTATTAATAATCAATTATTATATACTCCCTTTAATGATACTATTACAAAAAAGAAACCAGTTTCTGAAGAATTAATCAGAATGGTTGATATTTTATCTTAAATATTTATTTTAATTATGAAACTTAAATACCTATCTGCACTGTTAATTCTTTCGATTACAATTAATTATTGTTATTCACAAAATTCCGATAATGGATACGAATACAGGGGCAAAATTAGTCCATTAAATCATCAAAAAATTTATTTAGCGCATTATTTTGGCTCTAAACAACAAGTCATTGTTGATTCAACTCTTACCAATGAAAATGGAGAATTTACCTTCAAAGGAACCAATGAATTACCTGAAGGTTTATACATGTTGAATTATTCTCCCAATCAGTATTTTGATTTGATTATTACAGAAAAGCAGTTTACTTTATCGACAGATACCTTAGATTTAATTGAGAATATGCGATTTTCTGGCTCTAAGGAAAATACTTTGTTCTATGAATATCAGTCAAAAATGCGGGATTTTTCAATTCAAATTAGGGCAGCACAAATGAATAATAATTCCAATGAATTTAATGAGTATAGAAAAAAAGCGCTAGATTTTCAGAAGAATTTTATTGAAAAGAATCAAGGACTTTTTGTCTCTAAAGTTATTAGTGCTACTATTGAACCCACTGTTCCACCTTATACCAAAGAACTTGTAACAAGAGAAGATACTTTAGCAAGAAATCAATTTGCTTATCAATATTATAAAAATCATTATTTTGACTTAATGGACCTTAATGATTCAAGATTGATCCGAACACCTTTTTTGGAAAGAAAAATCGATTATTATTTTAATAATTTAGTACCTCAAATTCCAGATTCTGTGATTCAATCTGCGGATAATTTATTGAAGCTCTTAAAAGAGACTGAATTAAAAAGATATATAGTTTATAAAATAACGAATACGGCTGAGAATAGTAATATTTTAGGTATGGATGAAGTATTTGTTCATATGGGGGAGGAATATTATATTAAAAATCAAGGCAATTATGATTCTACTTTAATTAGTAGTTTTAAAAATAGAATTAAAACCATTAAGCCTTTATTAAATGGCAGGCCATTACCTACACTTTATTTGGCGGATACTTTAGGTAAAGATTTTTTACCTGATATAATTAAAGCGAATTATTTAGTGGTATTTTTTTATGATCCAGATTGTTCTCATTGTAAAGAAGCGGCACCTAAATTATTAGATTTGAGACCTTATTTTGAAGAAAAGGATATCAAATTATTAGCAGTTTCCATTGAAAGAGAGAAAACTAAATGGATGGAATTTATCAAAAATCAGGGTTTTGAGGTGTTTAATAATGGGATAGATATCCATATTAACCCGAATACCAAAAAAGAAGAATACTATGTTGATTTTTATAATGTTTTTGACGTAATTTCTACACCCACTTTATTTATTTTAGATAAAGATAAAAAGATTTTGGTGAAGAAGATCGGTGTTGAGGAAATAAAAAGCTTTATTGATTATATGGAAGCTCAAAATTAAGGTAAATCGCGCATTCTTTTCTTCCGAAATTGAGACTTAATGGTCTCTTTTTCATCGTAGTTAAATTCAAAAACTTTTTTTTGTTTTAATTTAGATTTTTCATAAAATTTCCCACTTAAATTTAAATTTTCGTTTATTTCAAATTTAATGGAGGGTTTAAGGTAAAGTGTATTGTTGAAACCTATGATGGTGATTTTTACGGGTGTTGTTCCTCTTTTTATGAGGTTTATTTCCTTTGCTGAGGCTTCTGCTAAATCAATAATTCTTCCAGGTATATAGGGACCTCGGTCATTTATACGAACAATGACAGATTGATTATTTTTTAAATTTACGACTTCTAATAAGGTATTGAAAGGGAGTGATTTATGAGCTGCCGTAAATTCTTTTTTATTTAAAGTATCTCCATTGGCAGTAATTTTTCCATAAAAATTTTCTGCATAATGCGAGGCAATGCCATAATAACTATCGCCTAAAATTTGCCCATTGCTGTTGAAACAAATAAAAATCAAAGAAATAGCTAGTAAATATTTCAATTAATTAATTTTAAAAATTATTTTGCTAGGTGAATTTAAACTATTAGATTTACAAATAAAATTTAAAATTTTAAAAAAGTGGAAGAAAGAGAAAGAGAAGAATTGTTTTCCAAGAGAATCAGAGCAGGAAAGAGAACCTATTTTTTTGATGTAAAGTCAACCCGCTCACAAGATTATTACATTACAATCACCGAAAGTAGAAGACATCAAAAAGATGATGGATTTTATTATGAGAAGCACAAGATGTTTTTATACAAAGAAGACTTTGATAAATTCGTTGCTGGACTTCAAGATGCGGTTAACCATGTAAAAACTGAATTATTACCAGATCTAGATTTTTCTCAGTTTGAAAAAGATGATGATGAATTTGGAAGTTCTGATTTGAAGTGGGAATAATCAATTTTGAAAACATTCGTAAAAAGACTTCTATAGCTTAGGAGTCTTTTTTATTTTATTGTATTTTTGCAATCTTAAATTTAAAATTAATTAATGGGATTAACCTGTGGAATCGTCGGATTACCCAATGTCGGTAAATCAACTTTATTTAGTGCTATTTCTTCTAATAAAGCAGAAGCTGCCAATTTTCCATTTTGTACAATAGAACCGAATGTGGGTGTTGTTACAGTTCCAGATGAACGTCTGAATGTTTTAGAAAATTTGGTAAAGCCTCAAAAGCTTGTGCCTACAGTCATTGAATTTACGGATATTGCGGGTTTAGTGAAGGGTGCTTCACAAGGTGCGGGTTTAGGTAATAAATTTTTAGCAAATATTCGTGAGGTTGATGCAATTGTTCATGTGGTAAGATGTTTTTCAGATGATAATATTATCCATGTGGAAGGGAGGGTTGATCCTGTTTCCGATAAAGAAATAATTGATTATGAATTAATTTTAAAGGATTTAGAATCAGTGGAAAAAAAGATTGCCAAGGTGGAGCGAACCGCTAAATCTGGTGATTCAAAGGTAAAGGCCCAATATAATAATTTGTTGATTTACAAGAATATTCTTTCTCAAGGTAAACCAGCTCGCACAATAAATATGGATGTAGAAGCCAAGAAGGAAGCTGTAGGGGATCTATTTCTACTTACTGAAAAACCAGTGATATACGTTGCGAATGTAGATGAGAACTCAATTTTAACAGGCACGAATGAATATGTTGAGCAATTACGTGCATCAGTCGCAGAGGAAATGGCTGAGGTGATCGTTATTTCTGCTGCTATTGAAGCTCAAATTGCTGAAATTGATGATGAGGAGGATAGAATGATGTTTCTCGAAGAATATGGATTAAATGAATCAGGTCTCAATAAATTAATCAAAAGTTCTTATTCTCTCTTGAATTTGATTACCTATTTTACTGCTGGGGTTCAAGAGGTTAGAGCATGGACAATCGTAAAAGGGTGGAAGGCTCCACAAGCAGCTGGAGTAATTCATACTGATTTTGAAAAGGGTTTTATTCGGGCGGAGGTTATTTCTTTCCAGGATTTTGAAAAATTCCAATCAGAATTAGCTTGTAAAGAAGCAGGAAAAATGAATTTAGAGGGAAAAGATTATATTGTTAAGGATGGCGACGTAATGCATTTTCGATTCAATGTTTAATTTGGAAAATTTATCTGTTGATAGCCAATTAAATTATCATAATTTGTTCCCGGTTCTTTTAAATAAATCAAAATGTCGTATCTATTTTGAGTGGATGAAAAGTTACCTTCGATGATTGATTTTGTTTTATTTCCTGTAAACTGGTAATTATATATTCCTTGTTTCAATAAAATATCCTGATAGTATATTCCTAATTGTTCATCATAAATTAATTTATTTGATTCAGTTTTGGAAAAATCGTTAAAACCTCCCACTAAGTATAGATCTTCATTCTCTTTAAAGGGAGATTTTAATAGAAACCGACAATAAATATAATCAATCATGGAAATTTCATTTGGAAATTCATAATTGTTAATCAAAAAATCTTGGTTATAGTCTAGTTTTTGTATGAATACCCCATCGGATTCTTTATTATTTAAATGTGTATAAATTAGATTAATTCCTTCTTTTTGTTCAATTTTAGCCACATTAATTAATTTTTGTTGTCCTGACCTTAAATCAATTAATCTGAATTCATTACCTGCTTCAATATTATTTTCTCCATTAAAAAACTGGAAAAAAACTTTTTTTTCGTAATCGTTAATAAGTGGTTTTGGCCAAGATTTATTTTCAATAAATATTCCATTTTGAAAAATTTTAAAATAAAAATCATCTTTATTATTAAAATATAAATTGGGAGCATATTGAAACCCTAATTCCAGTTTTTGGTGGGTATTTCTCAGGTTGGGGAAGTTGGAAAATTCAACTTTTCCGAATGGTTGTATTTTTTTATCTAAAACTTGAATTTTTTTTGAAAATATCGGATATCTTCCATATCGATCTTTTGATACAGTAATTAAATAGTTTCCCCCGATTTTAATTTCAGGCAAGTTTGTTTCATAGTGTAGGTAGGGGACTTTAGTAGAATTAGATTGAATATAATGTTGAATGGGTTGGTTATTAAACCCCTTTAAATAAATAATTTCATTGATAGGTGATTTTTCCCAATTAGAATCAAAATGTTCAATTTTTAAATAATATGATTGGTTATTTAAACTTAGGTCGTCAAAGCTAAGAATATATTCTTCGTATTCCTCGATAGGTAAAATTAATAAATTGGAATTAAATTGAAACGAGTTTTTCTTTTGAATAAGAACGGTTTTGATATCCTCATTCAGGATGAACTCCTTGTTTTGAGCTTTAACTTGTAAATAGCATAAAAATAAAAAAGGGATAATTTTTTTCATTTTAAGAGATTAATTCTTCCCATTCTTGTGTCTTTAATTCAATATTTCGAATGGTTTGTTCCAATTTTTCTGATAATAATCCAAGCTTTTCTAATTCTTGTTTTTCTGCTAAATCTGCTAATTCTTTTTCTAGTATTTCTTTTTTTTCTTCCAATTGGAGAATTTGTTCTTCCACTCGTTTAATTTCTTTTTCCATATTCTTAATTTTAGGATGAGGGTCTTCTTGAATGATTGATGGAGTTAATTTAATTTTTTTCTCTGGTCCTTTTAGATTAGTATTTTTCGATTCTTCATTTTCTTTTACCCAAATTTCATACTCCTCAAAAGTTCCAGGATATTCTTTGATTTCATGGTTTTCAATGTACCAAATTTTATTGGCGATATTTTTCACAAAATGTCTATCGTGTGATACAGCGACAAAAGTACCCTCATATTGTTGTAAGGCTTGGATTAGTATATTGATTGATTGTAAATCTAGATGGTTAGTTGGTTCATCTAAAAGTAAAAAATTTGCCTCAGAAATCAATACCTTCGCCAATGCAACTCTTGATTTTTCTCCTCCTGAAAGTACTTTAATTTTTTTGAATACTTCTTCTCCACTGAATAAAAAACATCCT
>CAZXZK010000048.1:10453-16763 GCA_964645295.1 uncultured Cytophagales bacterium
CTTCTTAATTCCATTTCAGATTTTTCACTTCCTAGGCTTTTTAATTCGTCAATTAAAGTATTTTCAATATTTAAACTTTCCAATTGGTGTTGAGCAAAAAAGCTTTCTATTACATTATGTCCTAATCGTCTGGTTCCTTGTATTTTTTCAGTGCCAGATATGATTCGAAGAAGGGTTGATTTACCTTTCCCATTTGCTCCAATTAGAGCGATTTTATCCCCACGGTTTATTGTCGCCTGGGTATTTTTTAGAATGATGTTTTCACCATAAGCTTTAGAAATTTGCTCTAGAAATAAAATGAATTTTCCAGGTTGGGTGCCAAAATTAAATTTAAAATTTACCTTGGCACTTTCATCAATCACCTCATCTACTAAATCAAGTTTTTCTAAGGCTTTTACTCTGGATTGGACTTGTCTGGCTTTGGTAGATTTGGCTTTAAATCGTTCGATAAATCGTTCTGTCTGTCTAATTTGTGCTTGTTGGTTCTCATAGGCACCTTTTTGAACCTCATTTCTTAATTCTTTTTCTTCTAAATATTTTGTATAATTACCAGTATAAAGGTTTATTTTTTGACCGGTTACCTCTGCAATAAACTCGACTGTATTATCCAAGAAGTATTTATCATGGCTCACAACAATAATGGCACCATCATAATTCAATATATATTTTTCAATCCATTTGATAGAAGGTAAATCTAAGTGGTTGGTAGGTTCATCTAATAATAATAATTCTGGTTTTTGAAGTAAAAGTTTAGCCAACATTACCCTCATTCTCCATCCTCCAGAAAAGGTTTTTAGGGGTTTTGATAAATCTTCTGTTTTAAATCCTAGACCTTCCAAAATTTCCTCGGTTCGTGCTTGAATGGTATAACCGTCTAATCTTTCAAATTCTTCTTGTAGATGAGCTAACTTTTCTATATCTTCTTCCTCATAATTCGTTTCCATTTTGATTAACAATTCATCAATTTCTTTTTGAATGATCAATTGTTTTTCAAATGCTTTCATTGCTACTTGAACAATCGATTCGTCGGATTGAAAAGATAGTAGATCTTGATTTAAAAAACCAATGCTGCATTCCCCTGATTTAGAGATTGTTCCTCCGTCTGGGGTGTATTCTCCGGTAATTAATTTCAATAAAGTCGATTTACCTGTTCCATTTGCTCCAATTAAACCTAATTTCATTTTAGGTTTTATGTGTAAATTTGCTCCATCGTATAAGGCTCTACTACCTAGGTAATATTCTAAATTTGAAATTGATAACATGTATTAAGATAATTTTTTTTACAAAAATACAGATTAAAAATCGATTCTATCTGCATTTGCTCCCCTATATGCACATTTTTTTATGTATTCATATCCTTTAAATGGAAAGGTGGTCTTTTCATATCCATATACCAGGTTAAGCGATTCAGTTTTATTGTTAATTCCAACTGAAATATCAATATCCTCCATTTTGATTAAGGATGGGTGTTCGTAACCCATGGCCTGGGTAATTTCGTTAATCTCTTTTAAGAGTACATAATGATATCGATAAAATCTCTCTGATTTAAGGGGAATATTGATACCAGCTTGTAACCATTTAGAATTAGTAGCAATTCCTGCAGGACAGGCATTTGTATGACATTTTTGGGCCTGTATACAACCAATCGATAACATGGCTTCTCTTGCTATATTGACAGCATCTGCTCCCATTGCCATTGCTAGGATGGTTTTTTCTGGAAAACCTAATTTTCCTGAGGCAATAAAAAAGATATCTTCTGACAATTGATGTTTTTGAAAAATTTTATAAATTTCTGGAAAACCTACTTGAAGTGGTAAAGATACATGATCGGTAAAGGAATGTGGTGCGGCACCTGTTCCCCCTTCTCCACCGTCGATTGTAATGAAATCAGGTCCTTTATTTGATTTTTTCATTAATATAGCCAGTTCCTCCCATTCATCAAGTTTTCCAACGGCAGCCTTTATTCCCACCGGTAAACCGGTTTGATTCGCAATTTCTTCTATGAAATCAATCATTTCTGGAAGATTAGAAAAGGCTGTATGGTAGGCTGGGGAATAACAATCTTTACCCATCGGGATTCCTCTAATTTCGGCAATTTCTTTGTTTATTTTAGAGGCTGGCAACATTCCACCCTTGCCAGGTTTTGCCCCTTGAGATAATTTTATTTCAATGGCTCTTAATTGAGGATATTTTTCAACTTTTTCTAATAGTTTTTCCATTGAAAAATTTCCATTTTCATCTCTTACTCCAAAATAGGAAGTACCTATATTCATGACAATATCCGCTCCAAATGTATGATATGGGGTGATAGAACCTTCTCCAGTATTATGGAAACAACCTGCTAAATAAGCTCCTTTATTAAGTGATTCAACGGCTTTAGCCGATAAAGATCCGTAACTCATACCAGAAATATTTACAATAGAATTAGGTCTGTAGGGTTTTTTTCGATGATGGCTAAGCCCCATCACTTTTGAGCATGGGATATTACCTGGGTGTTTAATGGTGAAATGATCCGGACTTGGTCGGAATTGATGAATGGAATTTTTTAAGAAAAGATGACCAGGTGTATTGAAATCCAAATCACTCCCAAAACCTGTCAGATTGTTTTCACTTTTGGATGAGGCATAAATCCAACTCCTCTCTCCTCTATTAAATGGTAATTCTTCTCGATTATTGGCGATCAGATATTGTCTGATTTCAGGGCCAATTTGTTCAATCCAATATCTAAAATGACCAATTAATGGAAAATTATGCGTTATTGTATGTGTTTTTTGAAAAAATATATCCCTTATTAAAACTAAGAGGATAATGATTATTAAATAAAACCAAAAATTACTAAGTAGGCTTTCCATTCTTTTTTAATTAGGTACGATTATTTTCTTAAATTTGTTAATATTATTCTAATTTAATGATTCAATATCAAAAATTAAACGAATTTGTTACTGAAATATTTTTAAATATGGGTTTTAACGACTCTGATTCCAAATTAGCTGCAAAGGTATTAGTTTCAGCTGATTCAAGAGGGATTGAGTCACATGGGATTGCTAGAATTCCAGGTTATATAAGGCTATGGGAACATGGTCGTTTAAATCCTATTGCGAAAATGAAAATAATCCATGAAACACCATCTACTGCCACCGTGGATGCTGATAAAGGATTGGGTTTGGTAATAGCACCCAAAGCAATGAAAATTGCTATGGATAAGGCTGAGAAGGTAGGTTCAGGTTGGGTAGCTGTACAAAATTCTAATCATTTTGGGATAGCTGGTTATCATTCTATGCTTCCATTAGAGAAAAATATGATTGGTTGGGCTATGACAAATGCTGGTCCTTTGGTAACTCCTACATTTTCAAAGGAACGATTATTGGGCACAAACCCAATTGCTATATCCATTCCGGCATCCAGGCAACCACCCTTTGTTGCTGATTTTGCGACAACATCAGTGGCTTATGGTAAATTGGAAATTTTACAAAGATTGAATAAAGACTGTCCGGATGGTTGGGTCCAAGATAAAGATGGAAATCCGTCCAATGATTCCAATGCTATTAAAAACGGAGGAGCACTTTTACCTTTAGGAGGTGATCGCCTGCACGGGTCCCATAAAGGTTATGCTTTAGGTTCCATCGTTGATATCTTGTCAGGCGTATTATCTGGGGCTAATTTTGGTCCATGGGTTCCTCCGTTCGCAACTGCGGGTTTTATGAATGTTGGCGAATTGGTTGGGAAAGGAACTGGGCATTTTTTGGGTGCAATGAGAGTAGATGCCTTTAGACCTGAAATCGATTTTTTAAATGATATGGATCGATGGATAGAACGATTTCGAAAGGCAGATTCAATTGAAGGAGAAAAGGTAGTAATACCAGGAGATCCTGAAAGAATTCTGGAAGAGGATAGAATAATAAATGGAATCCCGGTGTCTGATGAACTGATTCATTTAATGGAACCTATTATTCAAAAATTTGAATTGAAAAATCCTTTTTAAAATGAGAAATAAATACATAAAAATTGGTATTCTTTTATTTTCTTCGATCTCTGCTATGTTTTCTTTTTGGGCTTGGCAGATCGTTAAAACTCCCAATTTTAAGGTAGAAGAGGATAAAAATTATGAACTATTGATTTCATCCGATGATACTTTTGAATCGGTATATTCCAAGCTTGCAATGGATAGTATAGTGATTGATGAATTATCCTTTAAATTTTTGGCTAAATTATTAAATTATACCGATCATGTTAAAAGAGGTAGATACTTAATTAATAATAAGCAAGGGAATTTAGAACTTATTAACAAACTAAGAAGGGGTATTCAGGATCCTTTTAAATTGACTATTAATTCATGGAGAACCAAAGAAGATTTAGCAGGAAGAATTTCTAAGCAAATGCCAATAGATTCTGTATCCATCATAAATAAATTAAATTCTAAGGAGTATTGTGAAGGGTTAGGATTTAATCAAGAGTCAATATTATCTATGTTTATTCCAAATACCTATTTTCTATATTATACCAGAGATTTTGATGAAATATCTAGTAGAATGAAAAAAGAATATTCAAAATTTTGGAATGAGGAAAGAATGAGAAAATCTAAAAAACTTGGATTTAATCCAGTAGAAGTTTCTATTCTTGCTTCCATAGTTGAGGGGGAATCAAAAATAAGTGGAGAGCAAGCCAGAATTGCAGGTGTTTATTTTAACCGATTGAAAATTAATATGCCTCTTCAGGCAGACCCAACAGTTGTTTTTGCTTTAAAGGATTTTAGTATTAAAAGGGTCACTAAAAAACACATAATATATGATTCGCCTTACAATACCTATAGGCATACTGGCCTACCACCAGGACCCATTTCAATTCCAAATATTCAAGTCATTGATCATGTTTTAAACTTAGAAAAAAATGATTATTTGTATTTTTGTGCTAATCCAGATTTTTCTGGCACCCATTTATTTGCGAGTAATTACCAAGAGCATTTAAGAAATGCGAATCTTTATCAAAAAGCATTAAATCAACATAATATTCGATAAAAGATGGTAAAAGGTGAAATAACTTATAGGGTTTGCTACGCTGATACAGATAAAATGGGGTATATGTATTATGGCCATTATCCTAGATTGTATGAAATGGCTCGGGTAGAATTATTCCGTCAATTAAATGTTTCTTATAAAGAATTAGAAGATAATGGAATAGGTATGCCAGTTTTGGAAAATTTTTCTAAATATTATCAACCCGCATTATATGATGATTTATTAAGGATTGAAGTAATCATTCATCAAATGCCTAGTTTGCGAATTCAATTCGATTATAAGGTATATAATCAATCGAATCAACTATTGAATGAAGGCTATACTTTATTAGTATTTATGAATTATGAGACAAGGAAACCCATTCGATTGCCAGATAAAGTTTCAAACGCTGTCGGAAAATTTTTTTAAAAATGAAGAGAAAAAAAATACTTGAGGAGTTTAAGGTGTTTTGGACGGAATTAGAAGAAAATTTTATCGTTGCAAAGATTATACGGATATTTTATTTAAAAATTACAGAATTTAGTATTGATGTTAGAGCGGCGGCGATTGCTTATAATTTTACCTTAGCTGTTTTTCCTTCTATCTTATTTTTCTTTTCTGTTTTACCCTATGTGCCCGTTGATAATTTTGAACAAATAATTATTAATTTTTTGAATGAAACCTTGCCTCCACCTTATCTAAATGATTTTGTTGACTTGATCAATAATATTATGGATAATAAAAATGGAGGACTTGTTTCATTTGGTTTGTTTTTGGCATTATATACATCTACTTCAGGGATAGTAGCATTAATAAAATCCTTTAATTTAACCTATAAGACTAAAAAAAATAGGGGTTGGTTAAAAGAAAGGTTAATTGCTACTGGTTTAAATTTATTATTAACATTTATCCTTATATTATCAATTTTAACCTTTGTATTTGGAAATAAGATTCTCAATTTATTAGAAAATAATGGCTTGGTTACCTCTGGAATTGGTTATTTTTTATTTTCGGTTTTCACCCTGTTTATTGTCTTTTTTATATTTCAAATATCGATATCGATTATTTATTTCTATGCTCCTACCATTCATAAGAAGTGGAAATTTTTCAATTCTGGGTCTATTACCGCTTCCGTTTTAAGCTTATTGGTAACCAGTGCATTTTCCAGTTATTTGGTAAATTATGGGTCCTATCAGAAATTATATGGATCAATAGGTTCATTAATTGCACTGATGATATGGTTATATTTAATTGCTTTAATTTTAATTGTAGGATTTGAAATTAATGCTAGCATTAATTTCAAATCCTACAATTAA
>CAZXZK010000049.1:0-2070 GCA_964645295.1 uncultured Cytophagales bacterium
ATTGTCTTTAAATCCGTTCATTTTGTGTTGTACGTTTCTGAATTGTAAATCAATGTATATCCATCTTGCAAACCTGTTGCATCAACATCAGCCAAAGTTTGGACGGCCGCAGCACCACGCTTACTTACTATGCTTGTATTTATAGTTTTGCTGTTTGGAACCGTAACTTTTATAGTCATTACTTAGTTACCTCCGGATTAACTACAACAATACCTTCGAGAACTCTTAGCGTTTCTTCACTACTTGTGATTTCTATATCGTAGACATATCTTCCCGCTTTAATTGCAGAGGTCTCTTCTGCGGTCAAACTAACAGTAACTTCACCATCTAACGGTGAAGATACGTCTGTGGTAAAATCAATGGCATCTACATCGTGAAAACAATAATATGGTGCACCTATTTTTGTGATAAATTCAAAGGCAGCATCCGCTTTTTCCTCGGCCCTTGTCTTATAATCGGAAGATTTATCCCAAGGATAATGGATGGTACCAGGGCCAAATGGATCAGAACCATCCCCACAAAATGAATGCCAATAGGCAATGGCAAATTTAAAATGCTCCTTCATGGTCTTTCCTGCCACAACTCGGTTTTCATCATAAAACTTAAAGGCCATAGGATTTGAGGAATCGGGTCCTTCATACTTTATTTTATCAATACCTGGAAAATATTCTTTTTTTCCTATTAATACACTCATCTTAACTCTTGATTTATTTTATTGAACGAAATTAAGTTCTGAAATTCAAATAACAAAATATTTAGATGAATTTTAATAGAATAGCATAGTAAAGCATTGTATAAGACAGAATTTAATTAAAATATTACTATTTAATTTTTCAAAAAAAATAGTAAATTCGAAGATTAACAAATGTCTTTTTATGAAAAACTTCCATAAGATAATTGCTGTAATGACCTTTGCAGTAATAAATCAATTTTCGTTCTCACAAACAACCAACCGATTCGAACAATTAGAAACTCTTTTACCCACTCCCAATAACTTTAGAAACGCTTCAGGCGCACCAGGGAGAGAATATTGGCAACAGCGGGCAGATTATGATATAAAGGTTGAATTGGATGATATTAATAGAAAAATTATTGGTACTGAAACCATTACCTACCACAATCAATCGCCTGATGAATTAGGTTATTTATGGTTACAATTGGATCAAAATTTATTTGAAAAAAATTCCATTACCAATTTAACTCAAACTGGGGATTTGGAAAGAGGAATTTCTGCCTCATCTTTCAAAAGCCTGACAAATCCGAAAGATTTTGGTTATAAGATAACAGCCGTGAAAGATATAAAGGGTAAAGACTTGCCTTTTACCATTAATAATACCATGATGCGAATCAATCTTCCTAGTCCATTGGCAAGCGGACAATCCATTAGTTTTTCAATTGATTGGAACTATTTAATAACTGAATACTATGGTCGTTCTGGCTATGAATTTTTTGAAGAGGATGGAAATGCAAATTATTTTATCGCCCATTGGTTTCCAAGAATGGTCGTTTACAACGATGTCTACGGATGGCAAAATAAACAGTTTATCGGAAATGGAGAATTTACCTTAGAGTTTGGAAATTATAAAGTAGCCATTACCGTACCAGATGATCATATCGTGGGGGCTACTGGAGAATTACAAAATCCAAAAGATGTTTTGAGCTCAACCCAAATAAATCGACTAAATAAAGCAAAAAAAGCAGATAGACCTGTGGAGATTGTCAACCAAGAAGAAGCCATCGCAGCAGAAAAAGGTTCTCCGAAAGGAAAAAAGACTTGGATTTATAATGCTGAAAATGTACGTGATTTCGCCTTCGCCTCCTCGAGAAAATTTATTTGGGATGCCATGCAGGTTGAGGTCGAAGGAAAAAAAGTATGGGCGATGTCCTATTATCCTAAAGAAGGAAATCCTCTTTGGGGTAAATATTCCACCATGGTTGTGGCACATACCCTAAAATCCTATTCCAAACATACTATTGCTTATCCTTATCCAGTCGCTATTTCTTGTCATGCTACTCGTGGTGGTGGTATGGAATATCCTATGATTTCCTTTAATGGTGGACGACCAGAAC
>CAZXZK010000049.1:2080-7027 GCA_964645295.1 uncultured Cytophagales bacterium
TTATTCACGAGGTAGGACATAATTTCTTTCCTATGATTATCAATTCAGATGAAAGACAATGGACCTGGATGGATGAGGGATTAAATTCATTTGTTGAATTTTTAGCTGAACAAGAATGGGATAGAAACTACCCCTCTAGAAGAGGAGAAGCAAAAAATATCGTGAATTATATGAAAATGGATAAGAGTACCATGGTCCCAATCATGTCCAATTCAGAAAATATTCTTCAATTTGGTAATAACGCTTACGGGAAACCTGCTACTGCCTTAAATATCTTGAGAGAGACGGTGATGGGAAGAGAATTATTTGATTATGCATTCAAAGAATATTGTAAAAGATGGGCCTTCAAACAACCTTATCCTGCTGATTTATTTAGAACTTTAGAGGATGCTCCCGGAGTAGACCTTGATTGGTTTTGGAGAGGATGGTTTTATACGACAGATCCGGTGGACCAATCAATTGAAGAAGTAAAATGGTATGGCATAGATGGGAAAAATCCAGAAGAAAATAAAGCAGAGGCTAAATCTTCCTTTAACGAAAGTGAACAAACCATCACAAATTTGAGAAATAAAACAGATATTTCTGAAACGGTGGTAGAAGCTAATCCTGATTTAAAGGATTTTTATTCCAATTATGACCCATTCGCCGTAACAGAGCAAGACAAAAAAGAATATAAAAACTTTTTAAATTCTCTTTCTGAAGAAGAAAAAACCTTGATTGAAAAAAATCAAAATTTTTATGTCATTAAACTAAAGAACAAGGGGGGAATCCCTATGCCAGTTATCATTAAAATGGAATTTGAAGATGGCACTTCTGAGGTAATAAGAATTCCGGTGGAAATATGGAGAAAAAATAATGTGGATGTGAGTAAAATTATACCTACCGAGAAGAAAGTTGTAAAATGGACGCTGGACCCTTATTTGGAAACAGCAGATATCAATACAGAAGATAATAGCTTCCCAAGAGAACCTGCTAAACCAACGAAAGTAGAACTTTTTAAATATCGTTCAAGTAACACCCCGAACCCAATGCAATTAGATAGAATGCAAAAACAAGGAGCTGGAAAAATCCAATCTAGCGACCTTTAATGAGTATCTAATAATAATTGGATTTTTTTCTGTCGAAAGATTTTTAAAAATTCAACATCAATTTTCCCCAAAAGATTTAATTCTGATTGAAGCTTTTGGGGAATTTTTTCATTAATCACGCATTGGCTAAATATTGGCTCCAAAAAATAATTTTTTAGAACCTTTTTCATCTCTTGAGCTTTTTTTTCAATATCGAAATATAGGTGCGTTTTCTGGTAAATTTCCCTCCTAAAAACCAATTCAAGTTCGTTAATTCCGGCTGAATCAAAAGAAAACTCATCCATAAATGCCAGACTAAATAATTTAAGATTCGATTGATGTAATTCCAAATAATCTTGAAATAATTCAATGAGTTCAAATCTCTCCAATGGTTCAATTGATTTTTTATGTAATGGGTCGGCTAATATCGCTTCCATTTTCTGAAAGGAGGGTTCATTAAAGACCTTTGGATGAATATGAATCCGTGTTTTAAATAATAATTCGCGATTAATAAAGGGAAAGGAACTAATTTTAATAATTAAATTTCGCTGCCCTAAGCATGAATCAGTTAAAACAAAAATAAAAGTGCCAAAATTAATTGAATGATTTGTCATGGAGATTTAAGTTTTTAGGAAAACGAAAATCTTTCGATAAAATTGACCAATTAAATGATAAATAATTTGATGGAGGCCAATAATAATACCAAGGCCAATACTTGTTTAATTCTTTCCGGAATAGCCAAAAATGCCCCCCACCTTGCACCTAAAAAACCGCCTATGACAGCAGCCCCTAGCCAATAAGATAATTCTTGCATATCAATCATGGATAAATTCCCTAACCCTAGGATTCCAGATAAAGAATTCACAAAGATAAAAAGGGCTGAAATAGCAGCAGCTTCCTTCATTTTTGCCCATCGAAATAATAATATCACAGGTGATAAGATAATCCCTCCTCCTATCCCTATCATCCCAGAAAAAAGACCGATGATTCCGCCAACAACCAGCCCCCAATGGACAGGAATGGTTTTATTTTCCTTGGCTTCTGGAAATTTATATACCAACCGAATTAAGGCAATTAAAAGTGCTATTCCCAGAATTTTTTTATATAAACTATCAGTAATCTGCCATTGAGCACCCAAATAGGCCATAGGGATACTGGTCAATGAAAAGGGCCAAAATAAATGAAATTTAAAATGACCATTACGAGCATAATGATAAAATGACAATAACGAAACGCCTAAATTTAATAGGAGAGCAGAGGGCTTCATCACCAGAGGTGAAATTCCCACCATGGCCATCGCAGCCAAATATCCGGATGCCCCTCCGTGACCGACCGCCGCGTACATAAATGCCAGAACTAAAATTGAAAAAATAAGAATGATTTCCTGAATCATACCAAATTAAAATAAACCTTCAAAAAAATAAGAAGTTTTTTAGAATCTTCCACTCTTATCCGTTCATTTTTGATTTTATCGGCCGACAAATGAGTAATTTTCTGTGTCAGTTCTTGATAGTAATAATAGGCAAGTTTTACCCCTTTTTTTGCATTTAAAGGTAATTTTTGAATACCTTCCCAGCCAAACTTAAAATCTTTTTGGATATCCTCCTCGATCAACCTCTTTTCTTCATCCGTCATTTTATGAAAATCTATCCCTGGGAAATAAACCCTTCCCCTTTCATCAAAATCAGCTTTTATATCTCTTAAAAAATTAATTTTCTGAAAAGCAGCACCCAAAGCCTTTGCTGGTTCAATTAATGACTCAAATAAGGCATCCTTCCCATGGCAAAATACCCTTAAACACATCAGGCCCACCACTTCCGCCGATCCGTAAATATATTCTTCATATTCTTTTTGCGTATAAACCGTTTTATCTAAGTCTAATTCCATAGAATATAAAAAAGCAGCGATATAGTCTTTGGGAATTTGATACTCATTAACAACTCCTTGAAAAGATTGCAAAATTGGATTCAAACTAAATTTTTGATCAATAGCATCATAGGTTTCCTGAGTAAATATTTTCAATAATTCTCGTTGATCTTGTTCATAAAAAGTATCTACAATTTCATCAGCCAATCGAACAAACCCATAAATGGAATAAATGGGCTGATGGAGCGATTCATCTAAGGTTGCAATACCCGATGAAAAAGAAGTTGAATAGGCCCTCGTAAAAATTTTTGAGATTTTCTGAGATATTTCTGAATAAAAATCCATTATTGATTCATTTCTTTATCCAATTCCTTGGCAACTACAATACCAGAAATAAGAGATGGTGGAACTCCAGGACCTGGCACGGTTAATTGTCCTGTGTAATATAAATTTTTCAACTGGTTATTTTTTAAACTAGGCTTTAAAAAGGCAGTTTGAAAAAGGGTATTTGCTAAGCCGTAAGCGTTTCCTTTAAAAGCATGGTAATCCGATTTAAAATCATTCATGGCATAAGATCGCTTAAATAAAACCGCATTTCGAATGCTAGTTCCACAATAATCTTCTAAACGACTTATTAAATCCTGATAATATTTTTCACGCATTTCTTCTGAATCTTCCAAATCCGGTGCAAGAGGAACTAATAAAAAAATATTTTCTTTTCCCTCAGGAGCAACCGATGGATCAGTTACGGAAGGGGCAGAACAGTAAAACAGGGGATCCGTAGGCCATTTTGGTTCCGTATAAATCTCGTGTGAATGAACCGTAAAATCACGATCAAAAAATAAATTATGATGTTTTAATTTGGGAAGTTTTTTATCAATCCCTAAATAAAACAACAAAGAAGAAGGGGCCATTACCCTCGACTTCCAATATTCTTCCTGATAGTTCCGGTATTTCTTTTCTAGCAAAGTTTCAATATGATGGTAATCACCTCCAGCAATGACTGCATCCGTCTTCCATTCTTTTCTAGCAGTTTTAACAGAGTTTATCCTACCTTTTGAATATTCAAATGATTTCACCTCTTGATTAAAATGAAATTTAACTCCTTTTTCCTCCGCTAAAGAAACCATCCCTTTGATAATTTCATGCATACCTCCCATTGGATACCAGGTCCCTAATTTGATCTCCGCATAATTCATTAGACTATACATGGCAGGTGTATTCTGAGATATTGCTCCTAAGAAAAGAATCGGAAATTCCATTAATTTTAATAAGGTATCCGATTTAAAATATTTTCGAATATGCTTGTAAAAGGAATTAAAAACATCCAAACGGATTAAATCAATAAATAATTTAGGTTCTAAAAATTCCTTGATACTTCTAGAAGGCCTCCATACAAAATCTTTAATTCCAACTTGATACTTATATTCGGCTTGCTTTAAAAATTTTTCTAAGGCCTCCCCAGCACCAAGCTCTTTGGATTCAAAAAGGACTTTTAATTCCTCAAAATTAGCTGGTAAATCAAGAATTTCATCTTTGGAAAGAATAACGGAATAAGAAGGATCCAAACGCCTTAAATCATAATAATCAGATGGCTTTTTACCAAATCTTGAAAAATAATCCTCAAAAATATCAGGCATCCAATACCAAGAAGGACCCATATCAAAAGTAAAGCCAGAATCGCGAAATACCCGTGCCCTACCCCCCGGACCATCATTTTTCTCTAATACTTCCACCTGATAGCCTAAATCGGCTAATTGAGTAGCGGCAGATAAACCTGCAAAACCTGAACCAATTACGATTACCTTTTTTGGGGAATTTGTCATTCGTTTGAAATAATAGATAATTTACTAAAAATAAAAGAAAATGCCAGAAAAATTCTGGCATTTTGCCCAATACTGTTAACCAAAAAACTAATCAAAATTTTTATATAATTAATGATACATCTTAAGCATTTCCTTTAATTCTTTTCTTGCAATATGAATCCGGTTTTTCACAGTTCCTATTGGCAAAT
>CAZXZK010000049.1:7037-16528 GCA_964645295.1 uncultured Cytophagales bacterium
CTTGGCAATCTCATGATATTTATAGCCTTTGAAAAACATTAGGAACGGCACCAGATAAATGCCATCAATCGCCTTAAGGGCTTTTTTCAAATCTTCTCTTAAAAACTGATTATTAGATTCATTTTCTTTTATAGAAGTACTGGAATTGATGAGGTGTAAATTTTCAGTTGTATCAATAAAGGTTTTCCTTCTGACCATCCTTTGATATTGCGTAATGAAGGTATTCTTCATGATGGTAAATAACCAAGCTTTTAAATTGGTTCCGTCTTCAAATTTTTCTCTATTTGAATAAGCCTTCACTAAAGTATCTTGCACTAGATCTTTAGCATCATCTTGATCGCGAGTTAGTCGAAGCGCAAATGGCTTCAATAACTTTAAATTTTTGTTGATTTGATAAGAAAATTCTAATGCTGTCATTTCGTTTGTTACTGTTTTGTTTAACAAATTTATAAAAAGATTAAACAAAACAAAATTTTAAAAAAAAAATTTTATCTACGAAATTGGTTAATTGATAGTCTGATTAGGATTAGATAAGGGCAAAACGCGTATTTAAACGCAGAAATACAAAGTTTTTCCTTAATTTTAAGAATTATAAAATTTTTAATGAAAAAACTTTTTTGTTTAATATTTTTGATTTTTTTGTTTAACAGGGCTTATTCCCAGGAAAATTGTCAACTAAAAATTGAGGGGCTTGTCCAGTCAAATGAAAAATCAGAGAAAATTCCTGGGGCGATAGTATATATCAAAGGGACAAACAATTATACTATTAGTGATGAAAATGGAAAATATACCTTGGCGAATTTATGTCCAGGACATTATACGCTGGTATGTGAAATTACCAGTTTTGAAAAATTTGAATTAGAGGTTCATTTGGAGAAAAATGAAACGGATAATATTCAATTAAAAGAAGATATAATTGAATTAAATGAAATTGTTGTTCAAGCGCAGCGATCCGAAAATACGCCACAACTAAGCCAGAAAGTGGCTCCACTCATCATTCGGGAACGTTCAGGGGAAAATTTAGGAAATATTTTAAAAGGGATGGCTGGGGTAGAAAGTTTACAAACAGGTTCAACCATTTCAAAACCCGTAATTCATGGCATGCATTCTACCCGAGTACTTCTGATTAACCAAGGGATTAGGCAAGAAGGCCAACAATGGGGTAGTGAACATGCCCCTGAAATAGATCCTTTTATTAGTAATAATATTGAAATCATTAAAGGACCTGCTGGCTTACGATATGGTGGAGATGCGATCGGGGGGATTATCTTAATGCAACCCAATCCTTTACCTGATTCTGCCAAAATAAGCGGGAAATTTCAATCGGTCTACTTTAGTAACGGAAGACAGTGGGTCGGTTCTGGTTTTTTAGAAGGAGGTATAAAGGAGGTAAAAGGATTTTCTTGGAGGATACAAGGTACGCTAAAAAATGGAGGAAATACTTCCACTGCGAATTATTTTTTAGCTAATACCGGAATTAAAGAAAATAATTATTCTGGCACAATGGGATACAAAAGGAAGGATTGGAACCAGGAATTATTTTATAGCAGTTTTCAAACCGAGATAGGAATTTATGCAGGTTCTCATATTGGAAATATAAACGACCTAAGGAAGGCGATTCTCTTGGAAAAACCTCCCAAGGTTTATACTCCAGCGAATTTTATTCGAAATATCGAATTTCCTAAACAATTGGTCATCCACCAATTATTGAAATATAAAAATTCCTATTCATTGCCCAATAGCGCTTCAGTTAGGTTAACTCTCTCGCATCAAATCAATGATCGGAAGGAATATGATATCC
Source organism: uncultured Cytophagales bacterium (assembly GCA_964645295.1). Taxonomy (GTDB): domain Bacteria; phylum Bacteroidota; class Bacteroidia; order Cytophagales; family Spirosomataceae; genus CAZVFE01. The sequence continues at coordinate 8,839 of CAZXZK010000049.1, forward strand.
CAAGAACGAATAGAAATACCAATGTTTATACCTTTCATTTAAAAACGAATACCTTAGAATTGGTTTACGACGAATTAAATCAAATAAAAGTTTGGAGAGGATTATGGGGTTTTAATTTACAAAATCAGGCAAATATCACTTCTGGAATAGAAGTAAAAAAACCCAAAATCACCAGTTCCCTACTTCCAAATTATTATTCTAATTCAGCAGGAATTTTTGCCATTGAAAAATTGACCAAAGAGGAATATGAATTGGAAATAGGTGCTCGATACGATTTAAAAGAATACGAAGTTTATCTAAATGAAACGGCCTATTCATCGAAATATTCAGAGGAAGAACGTTTTTTTCATGGTTTCTCTGGTAGTATTGGGGGGAAATATCATTGGTCGCATCAATTCGAGCAAAGCCTTACTCTGGCGAGAGCTTTTCGTCCGGCCTCCATCAATGAACTTTATTCCTTCGGCGTTCATCATGGGGCAGGGGCTTTTGAAATTGGAAGAAACGATTTGCAGGGAGAGAAATCAATGAATTTTAGTTTAAATAATAGTTTTTCGGTAGGTCCTTTGCATGGAGAAATTGGTTTTTTCACCAATATTCTTCACGACTTTATCTATTTAAAACCTCTCATTAATAAGGGTATACCCGTATATACCATTACTGTCAGAGGTTCCTTCCCGACCTTTGGATATAGCCAAATAAATGCACAATTCTCTGGAATCGATGCAAATCTCCATTTAAAAATTGTGGAACATTTTCATCTTGGACAAAAATATTCGATTATTGCAGCGAAGGATTTAAATTCTAAAGATTATTTGGTTAATATCCCAACGAACCGAGCGAGCTGGGATTTAACCTATATTTTTGATAAGGATCATCAGCAAATTAGTTTGGGTTGGACGCAGGTGGCCAAACAAAAAAGGTATACCATAGGAACAGATTTTCTTCCTCCCCCACCTGCCTATGGATTAATGGAATTGAATTGGGATATAAATAAAGAAAATTTTGGTTTTGGAATTAGAATTTCAAATTTACTCAATACAGAATATAGAGATTATTTAAATCGATTCAGGTATTATACCGCAGACATGGGAAGAAATATTTCTCTTCGAATGAATTATCAATTCTAATTATTTCAACCAATACTCTGGGTTTAAATGATCCGTATTTTTCCAAACCTGAAAATTAATCTGACCGGTGCCATCTTCCTCTGTGCCTGCAGTACCAATAAGGTCACTGGTACCAACCTTATCTCCTTTTTTCACTGAAACTGATTTCAATTTAGAATAAACGGTAAAATAATCTCCGTGTTGAATTGCCACAACCATATTCACCCCCGGAATGGAAACAACAGACTGCACAATTCCTTTAAAAACTGAAAATACCTGAGCCCCCGGACTTGTTTGGATATCAATACCATTATTATTCATCATCACGCCCCTTAATACAGGATGAGGGTGAACACCATATTCATCAGCAATAAAACCTTTTGCAACAGGAAATGGCATTTTGCCCTTCAAAGCAGCAAAGTCTTTGGCTAATTTTGCCTCCTCGGCATTCATGATATATTGTTTACCCATATTAGGGTCATACTTTACGTCTGGAGCCTTACCTCCGCTTCGTTGAATGGATTTATTAATTTCATCACGAACCAATCGGGCAATCATATTATCCAATCGTTTATTGGCCTCTTTTCTTTTTGCTACCTCAGAACGTAAGTTTTTTTCTTGTTTAGAAAGCTCTGAAAATACCCTGGCCTGTGAATTTCTCAAGGATTGAAGACCGACATTTTGCTTTTTTGTTTCTACTAAAACCTCCTTCAATTCTAGCTTTTTTTGATTGACCGCCTCTTGCTTTTTTGCCAATTCAACCTGTGTTTCTTCGATCTTAATCGCATGTTTTTTACGATTATCTGAAAAATGACGAAGAAAATCTGCCCTTTTCATAAAATCACTAAAGCTATGAGATAATAGTAAGAACGCCACTTTATTATACATGCTGGAGGTTTTTTGAGATTCATAAAGCATGACCGAATAACCATGTTTCAATCGTTCTAAGCGTCTCTCTAGGGCATTCCTTTCCAATTGCAGACGGTAAGATTCATCAGACAATAGGCGTTCTTTTTTATTTAAATTTGAAATCTCTTTCCTTTTTAGTGCTACTTTTCTTTTTAATTCGTTCAATTTCCCTAGGGAAACATCTTTCTTTTGCTTGGTATCAGCCAAAATAGAATTTAATTCCTCAATTTTTTTAAGATTAGCCTGCCTTTCCTTTTCTAATTCCGCTTTTTTGTCCGTTTGAGCGAAAATATCCACCTGAAAAAATAAAATTAGGCTTAGAATTCCTAACAAATAAAAATTCTTATTCTTCATCTTTTAGCAAATATTTTGAGGGAACATTAAAATTAAAACTTAACGGCTCGTCTAGCAATTCGACTTTGGTATATTTTATTGAAATACTGGTTTTAACAGGCTTATTCTCTTTATCAAAAACATTCAATATGATTTCATTAGAAAACGGAAAAAGGAATTGATTTATTTTGACAAAATCATCAAATCCCATTTCTAATTCATTTTTCGTGAGATTATCTTTGATTTTTAATTTATTCAATTTTCGATTAGGGCCAAAATAACTATCAATATTTATTTGATTATCAATTTGTTGAACTAAAAAATTCTCATTCTCCCTATTTACCTTTAAATTTTTCTTTTTAAAAGGTTTATTTCCTACCAATAAATTCTGTATTTCATCAAAAGAAACTTCTATTCCTAACCAATGAGAAAGACTATCATAATCTAGGGAATAATATTGGCCATGAATTTTTTCAAAAAACTGAACCCTGTCTTTGGTAAAAATACCTGTCCCACCTGATACAAGGGAAACAGAAACATTGAACCAAATTATACTATCTTTTTTTGCCTTAAAATCAACGATATAATTATTTACTTGATCCCCAATACGCCAAGCAATTTTCGATTTTGATTTTAAATACTTAAACTCAATTTCATCCTCAAACCCTCTCATATCTAATTTGTCTAGGGTTTGATCAACAACCTGGTGAACTTTTTCATTGATTTTATTTGAAAGAAGGGTTTTGGATGGTCGACAAGAAGAAATGCCCAATAAGACTATCAGGAAGAAAAGGTTATTAATAAGGAACTTGTAAGCCTTCATAAATTTGTTCCAAAAATACCTAATTTTTTCCTTGAAAAAAAATCACTCATAAATCAGCTAATTTTCTTTGAATTTGAAGGTCATTAGGTTTTAGTTTCAAGGCCTTTTTCCACAATTTTTTTGCTTTTGATTTATCTCCTAATTTTAGATAGACCTCAGCCAAATGATCCAATAAAACGATGTTTTTATAATTTGCCAGGAGATTTGCTTTTTCTAAATAAATTTTAGCTTCTTCCCATTTATTTAATTGAACCAAGACCCAGGCATGTGTATCTAAATAACTTGAATTTTCAGGATTATTTTCTATCAATCGGTGTGACATTTCCTCTGCCTTTTCTAATTTTTCACCCCTCAAAGCCAAAAAATAACTATAATTATTCAAAACATATTCTTCCTCTGGAAAAATGGCTAATACTTTTTCATAATAGGTGTCTGAAGCATTCATGTCTCCAATATGGTGATAGGCATCACCCAAAAGAATATACGAAGACAATTCATAGTTTTCCATATTCAATTTATTTTTTAGTGACTCTAATAAATAGTTGATAGATTGAGAATAATTCCCTTTTACCTGACTTAAAAACCCCCATTGATAATAAAAAACTCCAGATAAGGGAAATTCTTTTATCGCTTGTTGAATATGTAAATTGGCGGCTGTTGTATCGTTTAATTCTAGGTCAAGAGCAATTAAACGAGACCACATCAATTCATTCCCAAGTTCATTTTCAAGGGCAATTCGATAATTTTCTCTGGCCTTCATGGCCTGATTTTTCTGAAAATAAATATCTCCCAGAAGGGCCTTTAATCGAAAATCTTTTTTAAATACTTTACCTGCTTCTGAGATTAAATTTTCCATGGAATCCACCTCTTGAACGGTCTTAATTAAATCAAAACATTGAATGATCCTCGTCCCGACCTGGGTAGAGTCCAATCTTTCATCTAGAAAAGTTTCTCTCAATTGAGCGATAGCCGGCAATAATTCCTTTTTTTCAATAAAATAGTCTGCTTTCCAAAGGTTGATTTGTTTTTGATCTGAATGAATCTTGGCCAAACTATCTATATTGGGTTTTATGGAAGAGAAAATCTTTGGGCTAATCAAAGGAAATATCTCCCATCCAAAAATTAATTCATATGGATAATTTTGGGCGAATTCACTCGAGGCAAGAATAAATTCATCCCATTTTTGAAGGCGAGCATACACAAATTGCTTGGTTCTTAAAACTTCTGGATTATCATAATATGTCTGATCTTTATCTTCTAAAAGATCAATCGCTTGCTGATAATTTCCTAAATTCAAATTTGCTTCAATACGAAGCATTTCTAGTTCATATCGGGGATGATCAAATGCCGAAAGTTCATTGATGATGGTAAGCGCTTTTGGGTTATCGTTGGTTTGTAATAATAATTGAATGTAAAATAAACCAATATCAAGGGAGCCAGGTTCTAGTTCATAAGCACTTTCTATGGCTTTTTTCGCAGAATTCAATTGGTTTTTTGCCTGATAGGATTTTCCTAGATAATAAAAAATAGAGGGTTCTTGTGGATAATCTTTACATAAATTCTCAAAACGAAGGATCGATTCATCATAATTTTGGTTGGTAAAGGAATGAAAGGCTTCAAAAAATTCATCATCAAATTCAAAATCAATGACTTTTTCTTGCGCATTTCCTAGAAATGAAAAAATGAAAAGAAAAAAGGGGATTTTACAATAAATTTTAGAAAGCACTTGAATTATTTTACCTTTAGGATTTATTCTAAACCAAAAATATGAAAACTATATCAACTTTCAGGCTTTTTGTTCTTCTTTTATTTTTTTCCAATCATTCTATTGAATTATTCAGTCAAGATTATTCAAAAGGAATTTTTGAACATGCTCGTATTTTATCGGATCAAGAAGCTAGGGCTAATTTTCAATATGATAGCCAAAATCAATCTTATGAATTCAAGGGTAACCAACAATTGGTTTATCAATCGGTGGAGGGTAATTTTTTGGCAACTGCCAATTTTGAACTGATTAATGGTGAGGATGAATCGCAAGAATTGGGTTGGTATTTAACCAGTGATATTCCGAACACCCATTACGAAATCAAAGCAACCAAAGATGAAAACGGTTTAACTACTTTAAAAATTTCTACGAATAAGGAGGTTATTCAACTAAAACCAACGAAAAGAAATTATGAAATTCTCCAATTGGAGCGCAATGGAAATCAACTAATTTTCAGAGGGGCCCATCGTTTTGCGCCATTAGAGGAAATTGGGGCTCATCACTTCCAAGGTCTCCCTGAGAAAATGTCCTTAGGTATTTATTATCAGGGTGGAAATGAAAAAAATAAAGGTATAAGTTGGAATATTCGAGTGGACAAACCAAGAAATGATGCTTCTAGTCCGTATTATGATCATCAATGGATGGGATGTAGAATGGAGGTCATGGATGTATTTACAGGAAGAAGAAAAGTGATATACACGAAAGAATCCACCTTTGAAGCTCCGAATTGGATGCCAAATGAGGATAAATTATTATTCAATATGGATGGAAGGTTATGGAAAATTCCGAGTAGTGGAGGCGAGGTCACGGCATTGAATACGGGTTTGGCGAATCGGCTAAACAATGACCATTGTATTTCATTTGATGGAAAAATATTGGGTATTTCACATTCCAATCCGGGGGAAAGTTCGAAAGTCTATTATTTACCCATAGAGGGCGGAGAACCAACTTTACTGACCCCTCAAGGACCCTCATATTTACATGGTTGGTCGCCGGATGGAAAAGAGATGGTGTATATTGCAAAACGGCCAGGATCTTCCGCCTATGATATATTTAAAAAATCGATTTATGGGGGAGAAGAAATTAATTTAACCAATAATGAGGAATATTCTCATGCTGATGGATCTGAATATTCCCCAGATGGAAAATATATTTACTACAATGGTTCAGTGAAAGGAGGGTCAATGGAAATTTTCCGTATGAAACCGGATGGAACTGACAAAGAGCAATTAACCTTTGATTCGAATAATAACTGGTTTCCACATATTTCACCAGATGGAAAGTGGATGGTTTATATTTCTTTCGACAAGAATATTGAGATGAATTCACATCCATCCTTTAAAAGGGTTGAATTAAAATTAATGGCTACTTCTGGGGGTGCACCTAAAACGATTGCTTATTTATACGGAGGCCAGGGCACGATAAATGTTAATTCTTGGTCGCCAGACGGCAAACACATTGCTTTTGTTTCGAATAGTGAATAAAAACAAAATAATCACATTTCATCCATGGCAGAGCGACGCTGTTTGGCATCTTGCTTGGTTGTTTTGATCCGATAATTAAAGGTCAAGTTGAATTGAGTTAATCTAAACTGAGAAAAACCTCTGGTATAAAAGATATCCCCTTGAGTGATATAGCGCATTTTTCTAGAAGAAAATACATCAATGATGTTTAAAGTCAGTGTCCCATCCCCTTTCATAATATCTTTTGAAGCAGAAAAATCAAGCCATTTCAAGGCTTCCATCTTACCTTGTGGGGTATTTTGTGGAGATTCATAATTCGCTCTAATCTGTAAATCTATTGATTGATTAATCTTAATTCTGGAGGTATGGCGGGTAAACCAAGAAAAAGTCTCTGAACGATAAATGGCATCTAAATTAGAGGCATCCGCTTTCGCATAAAATAAATTCAAACTCAAATCTCCTTTCCACCATCTATTCAAATTCCTTTCGCCCATAAATTCCATTCCAGTTGCGAATTCTGTGGCAATATTTTGTGGAAAAGTAGTCGAAAATCCATTCGCATCAACCGTTCGTATTCTTAATATTTTATCCTGGGTATTTCTAGCATAGAGGGAGGAACTCAAAGAGCCTTCCCGATAAAATTTTACATGACCAATCTCAAAGGAATCTGAAAATTCTGGATTTAAATTCGGATTTCCAGCAAAGAAATTTCGATTATCTGAAAATGTCATGAACGGACTTAAATCATTATAAGCCGGCCTTCTAATTCTACGGGAATAAGAAATTTGAAACTGATTTTCTGAATCTCGGCTATAGGTGAAATGGAGGCTTGGAAAGAGATTTTGATAATTCCTTGGGTTTTTCTCTCCGGCATCCCTCAATTCCGTTTTTATGTCTGTCAATTCACCTCTTAAGCCAATCTGATAGGAAAATTTGTTTATTTTATTGGATAAAGTAACATAACCGGCTGAGATATTCTCGTTATAAATAAAATAATTCGTTAAACTCGGAATTTTTTGATAGGCTCCATTATCTACGATATCAGCCACCCAAAAATCATTGTACATATCCCGATAGGAAAGACGAATTCCTGTCTCTAATTTCATATCCTTGGTAATCGGATTGGTATAATCTAATTGAAACATCCAATGTTTCATCCCCTCATCATTGATGGATTTTTGGTCGAAGGTATTAGATGGAATAGGTGTCCCGTTTGGCAAAAAGGATTTTTGAAAGAAATTTTGATCGGAATTTTCAAAATTATCTAAAAGCCTTAAATCAGCATTCAATT
>CAZXZK010000050.1:0-16164 GCA_964645295.1 uncultured Cytophagales bacterium
CCATCCGTAATTATCCCAACCATTGTTCCCGCTTCATTTAAAACAAGTGTTGCACCAAGTCTTTTTGCAGAAATTTCAATAATGGCATCCTTAACCGTTGCATTTATCGAAATATGCGGAAATTCATGATTTGGATATATATCTTGAACTTTCAAATATAATTTTTTCCCTAAGGAGCCTCCAGGATGAAATTTAGCAAAATCTTCACTTGAAAAATCCCTTGATTCCAATAAAGAAACCGCCAAAGCATCTCCCATAGCAAGACTTACCGTTGTAGAAGTAGTGGGTGCTAAATTAAGGCTATCCGCTTCTTTTTCCACAGGGACATGCAAGAGAAAATCAGAATTTTTACCTAAATAAGAAGATTTATCGGAAACCATCCCTACAATCTTATTTCCTAAACGTCTAATAAGTGGCAACAATACCTTAATTTCAGGAGTATTCCCTGATTTTGAAATAACAATAACGATATCCTTAGTTTGAATCATTCCCAAATCTCCATGGATAGCATCTGCTGCATGCATAAAGATGGATGGAGAACCCGTGGAATTGAGGGTGGCAACAATTTTTTGAGCTATAATAGCCGATTTTCCAATCCCTGTAATAACAATTCTTCCCGGATTATTTAATAAAAAATCAACCAAATCAATAAATTCCGAATTGATAGATTCTTTTAAATTCCTCACTGCCTTACTTTCAAGTTCTAAGACTTTTATTGCTATTTGTTCAATATTTTTAGTTAATTTCAATTAGGATTATTTTAGTTTTCAAAGATAAATAATTTTTTCAATCTTTGAATCTTCCGTTTTTATCATGATTGGTTCCGAGGCAATAAAGGAAAAATTAAAGCAAACTTTTGGTTATCATCAATTCAGAGGTGAACAAGAAGCTATTATTCAAAATACGTTATCCGGCAATAATTCCTTTGTATTAATGCCAACTGGTGCTGGAAAATCTTTATGTTATCAACTCCCTGCAATCATGATGGAGGGTACAGCCATTATAATTTCCCCTTTAATTGCTTTGATGAAAAACCAAGTAGACCAATTGATTAATTTTGGTATTAATGCTCAGTTTTTAAATTCATCACTCTCGAAAAGTGAAATTATTCGAGTAAAGGACGATGTGATAAAAGGAAAAATAAAATTACTTTATATTGCGCCGGAGTCCTTAATTAAACAAGATAATTTAGATTTTTTACGTTCTGCAAAAATTTCATTTTTTGCTATTGATGAAGCCCATTGTATTTCTGAATGGGGACATGATTTTCGCCCTGAATATCGAAAAATTAAAGGGATTGTAGAAAATATCAATTGTAAACTCCCTATTTTGGCACTGACGGCAACAGCAACGCCAAAGGTTCAATCAGATATTCAAAAATCCTTGGGGATGGAAGGGGCCAAAATATTTAAAACCTCCTTCAATAGAAAAAATTTATATTATGAAATCCGTTCTAAAAAAGATATTGATCGGCAATTAATTCGATTTATACGCACAAAACATGAAAAAGCAGGAATTATTTATTGTTTAAGTCGAAAAAAAGTAGAAGAAATTGCTGAATTATTAAAAATCAATAATATCAATGCTTTACCTTATCACGCAGGTTTAGACCCTGCTGTCAGAATTCATAATCAAGACGCATTTTTAAAGGACGAAGTAAATATCATCGTAGCAACCATTGCTTTTGGTATGGGAATTGATAAACCTGATGTGCGTTTTGTGGTCCACTATGACGTCCCAAAATCATTGGAAGGTTATTACCAAGAAACAGGTAGAGCAGGTCGTGATGGGCTAGAAGGTACCTGTATCATGTTCTATTCTTATGAAGATATCCAGAAATTAGATAAATTTAATAAGGATAAGACACCCAATGAGAAAGAAAGTAACCGACTTCTTTTGGAAGAAATGGTGAATTATACTAATTTAGGTCTATGTAGACGAAAACAAATTTTAAATTATTTTGGTGAATATTTTAATGATAATTGTGGCTATTGTGACAATTGTATGAACCCGAAAGAAAGTTTTAAACTAGAAAAAGAGGTAGTAATGGTTTTAGAAGCCATTCAGGCCGTTGGGAGTAATTTTGATATTACTCATATTGCCCATATTTTAGAAGGCAATAAAACTCAGTATGTAAACAGCCATAATCATCATAAAATCCCCCAGTTTGGAAAGGGGAAAAATCCCTCATGGTTGGATGAGGAAGATGATGATGAAAATCAAGTTAAAGAAAATAAATCAGCTGAAAAAACCGTTTCTCCCTGGGCTTCCATCATCAAACAAATGATGGTCTATGGCTTATTAGTCAAAAATCCAGATAAAACTGGTTGCATTAAAATTTCTGAAAAAGGAATAGATTACCTAAAAAAATCAACTCCTTTGAAATTTTATGAAGATCATGATTATGAAAATGAAGATTTAAAGGAGGAAGAACCGGAGGTTTTTCCAGGAAGTGATAAGGCATATGATGAAGGTCTTTTTGAATTACTTTCGAATTTGAGAAAGAAAATTGCAAAAGAAAAGAACCTCCCCCCTTATGTCATTTTTCAAGATCCTTCCTTGGAAGAAATGGCTACAACTTACCCTAGTACCAATGAAGAAATGGCCCAAATCAACGGTGTTGGAATGGGTAAGGTGATAAAATTTGGTAAACCTTTTATTGAGGCAATCAAACGCTATATGGATGAGAATGATATTGAAACTGCCAAAGAAATTGTTGTCAAATCAACTGCAAATAAATCCAAATTAAAAATTTATATCATCCAACAAGTGGATAGAAAAATCGACCTTGATTTAATTGCTGAACAAAAAGAATTAGGAATGGATGAATTAATTAATGAAATTGAAGCCATATGTGATTCAGGAACCAAATTAAATTTGGACTATTATATTAATCAAGTAATTGAACCCGATAAACAAGATGAAATTTATGATTATTTCATGAGTGCTTCTACTGATAATATCAAAACAGCCTTGCTTGATTGCGATATTGATGATGTAAGTGAAGAGGAATTACGATTAATGAGAATTAAATTTATGAGTGAATTAGCAAATTAAAAAATGAATGTATTAATTATTGGATCGGGGGGAAGAGAGCACGCTTTTGCAGTTAAAATTGCAGAAAGTCCATTATTAGATCAATTATTTATTAGTCCGGGAAACCCCGGCACTTCAAAACTTGGAACCAACCTTTTTTTTGGCGTAAATGATTTTGAAAATATTGCAAAGGCCATTATCGATTATCAAATAGATTTATTGGTAGTAGGGCCTGAGGAACCCCTTGTGAAAGGCCTGAGAGACTATTTAGAGTCTCAGGAAACATTCAATAATTTATTGATTGTTGGACCTAAAAAAGATGGTGCAGAATTAGAAGGGAGTAAAGATTTCTCAAAAAATTTCATGAATAAATATGGAATCCCAACGGCTCAATCAAAAACATTCGTTAAAAATACCTTACAGGAAGGTTTGGATTATTTAAAAACTCAATCACTTCCTATTGTATTAAAAGCCGATGGCTTGGCAGCTGGGAAGGGGGTTATTATTGCTAAAACACTGGAGGAAGCCGAAAAGGCCCTTATTGAGATGTTGGAAGAAGCCAAATTTGGCGATGCTAGCTCAAAAGTAGTTATTGAAACTTTTTTAGCAGGAATTGAATTATCTGTATTTGTTTTATCAGATGGGAATTCCTATAAAATCTTACCAGAAGCGAAAGATTATAAAAGAATTTTTGATAATGATGAAGGTTTAAATACAGGAGGAATGGGTGCAGTAAGCCCCGTTGCCTTTGCGAATGAAAATTTTTTAAGTAAAGTAAAAACAAAAGTCATTGATCCCACTATTAAAGGATTAATAACCGAGGGGATCGATTATAAAGGATTCATATTTATTGGTTTGATGAATATGGAAGGAGAACCTTATGTGATTGAATATAATGTAAGAATGGGAGATCCGGAAACTCAAGTGGTATTACCAAGAATCGAATCAGATTTCTTATCTTTACTAATTGCTGCTTCAAAAGGTAAATTAGAAACACAAAATATTGTAATTTCAGATAAAGCAGCGGTTACAACAGTTTGCGTAGCTGGTGGATATCCAGAAAACTATGAAAAAGGTGATAAAATTTCATCGATAGAATCCGTTCAAAATGCTTTTGTTTTCCATGCTGGAACAAAAATAGAAGATGGAGAACTTGTCACAAATGGTGGTCGAGTTTTAGCAGTAACTGGAATGGCCAATACGGTAGAGGGTGCCATTGAAAAATCTCAAAAAGGCGCTGCTATTGTTGAATTTAAAGGAAAACATTATCGGAAAGACATCGGACTAGATGTTTTAAGATATAAAAAATAATTAAAAAATGGCTTGTAAATCATGTTCAACTGGTTCGTGTGGTTCAGTTTTAGCAGACGGTAAAGTGGCTGGATGTAATAGTAATGGTGCTTGCGGAACAGGTGCATGTAATAAAATGAATGTATTCGATTGGCTATCGGATTTAGATGTTCCAAATTTTCAACGATTCCCCTATGTTGAATTGAAATTCAAAGGAGGAAGAAAAGAATATTTTAAAAATCAAGATTCTTTCGAAATCTATAACGGAGATCAAGTTGTCATTGATACAGGAAGTGGATACTCCTTGGGGGTAGTTTCTTTACAAGGAGAGTTGGTTAGACTTCAAATGTTAAAAAAAGGGATTAAGGAATCCGATGATTTAGGAAAAATTATTCGAATAGCCACAGAAGCGGATATTGAGAAACACCAAAAGGCCTTGGAAAAAGATTTACCGACCATGTACCGAGCGAGACAAATCATTGATGATTTAAAATTAAATATGAAATTGTCTGATGTTGAATTTCAATCTGATGGAACTAAAGCGACTTTTTATTATTCTTCAGAAGATCGAGTAGATTTTAGAGATTTAATCAAAATATTGGCATCTGAATTTAAAATCCGGGTAGAAATGCGTCAAATTTCTCTCCGACAAGAAGCCTCAAGGATTGGGGGTATAGGAATTTGTGGTAGAGAATTATGTTGCTCAACCTGGCTAACAGACTATAAAAATGTCACTACTTCGGCGGCTAAATACCAAAACCTTTCACTAAACCCGGTAAAATTAAGTGGGCAATGTGGCCGATTAAAATGTTGCCTTAATTATGAATTGGAAACCTATATGGAGGTCCTAAAAGATATTCCAGAATTAGAAACTCAAATTGAAATCTCCAAAGGAAAATGTAGCCTCCAAAAAACCGATATCTTTAAAAGAATGATGTGGTTTTCTATCGAGGGGCTTGAATCTGATTGGGTACCCGTTTCTTGCGATACGGTAGAAGAAATTGTCAAACTCAATAAAAAAGGAATTATTCCTGAATCATTTGAAAATTTAAATCCTCCTAAACAAGAAGAAAAAAGAAGAGCCTCCGAATTGAACACTGATTTGGATCGATACAATAAAAAATTCGATAATAGGAATCCAAATAATTCAAAAAGCCATTTTTCAAAAAATCAACCGAATAGGAATAAACCGAATAAAAATAATCGTAGACCAAATAATAATCGAAATAAAAAAAATGAAGACTAAAATCCTTCCATTTTTTATTTTCATTGGTAGTTTTTGCTTCCTTATTATTTCCTGTGAATTAAAGTCTGGATATGAATTTTCTTATTCCTTTGGAGAAAATGGCTGGCCAGCAAAAAAGATTGTCATATTTTATACTGATACACTGAAAGAAAGTGGAAATTATCACTTAAAATTAACTGTTCGTTATGATCAAAAATATCCTTTTTATAATTTATTTTTAAAAGGAAACATATCCGGACAAACTGATAGTTTTTCCTTACAAAAACCTTTAGAATTAATATTATTTGATCCAGTTACAGGAAAAAGTTTAAGTGAAACAAATAAATCAATTGGAGAAAAATCAATTCTTTTATTTCCTGAATTATCTTTAGAAAAAGGGGAAATTTATCAAATTAAGATGGAACAAATGATGAGACAAGATAGCCTATCAGGAATACTATCCATTAATACCAGCCTTCACCTAATTGATTAATTTATATGGGAAATTTAGATGCCATTGACAAGCAAATATTAGCATTATTACATGAAGATGCCCTGATTACGAATAAAAAAATTGCCGAACAACTGGGAATGAGTATAACTCCTATTCATGAAAGGATTAAAAAACTCGAAAAAGAAGGCATAATTACCAAGTATAAAGCCATTATCAACCCACAGAAAATCGGAAAATCCCTTACCGTCTTTTGTGATATTACCCTAAAAGAACATGCCGCAAAATATCTCACTCAATTTGAAAAAGATGCCATGTCTTTACCCGAAGTTCAAGAATGTTATTGTGTTTCTGGTCATTCTGACTTTCTTTTAAAAGTAGTTGTTCAAGACATGGATGATTATCGGAATTTTATTCTGCATAAATTAGCTAACATTAAAAATATTGGAAATGCCCAAAGTCATTTTGTAATGAATGAAATTCAAAATGAAAATATTTTAAGTTGGTTGAACAATGAGTAATTTTATTTACATTTACTGACATATTTAACTTCTAAATGAATAAAACTTTAAAAAATTTAATTACTGCGCTAATTGTAGTAATTATTGTAGGATTAATTTTCACGCCAAGAATCAAAGAATACTTTCAAAGTAGCCTAGAAAATAAAGGAACGAAAAATTCACTTCAAGATAACAATAATAAGCCAAAAGAAACATCTGTTGATGCTTCAATTGTTCATTTTATGCCATTAAATGAAATCGTTTCCTCTTCAGGTACTTTACTTCCCAATGAAGAAGTTGAAATTCATTCAGAAATTTCTGGTAGAGTCATTGAACTTAATATACAAGAAGGGTCTCAGGTAAAAAAGGGGATGGTATTAGTAAAAATGAATGATGATGATTTAAGAGCACGCCTAAAAAAATTAGAATACAATAAAAAACTAGCCGAAGATAATGAAGCTAGACAAAAAATATTGTTTCAAAAAGAAGCCATTTCAAAAAGTGAATTCGATATAGCCGTAAATACAGTGAATACCATTTCAGCAGATATAGAAGATTTAAATGCCCAATTATTAAAGACTAGGATTAAAGCACCATTTTCAGGGGAAATCGGATTTAAACATATCAGTGAAGGGAGTTATATAAGCCCGGCCACAACGATTACCAATATTGTTTCAACCAATCCTATCAAACTAGAATTTTCCATCCCGTCGAAATATGCCGAATCCGTAAAAAATGGAACTAAGATCCAATTTACAACGGAAATAAAAGATAAAATATTTGAGGGAACGGTTTATGCAATCAATCCAAAAATTGATGAAAATACACGAACACTTCAAATAAGAGCGATTGCAAAAAATCCGAATGGGAAATTAGTTCCTGGGTCTTTCGCCAAAGTGAGTATCTTATTAAAACAAAAAAATGAAGCTTTACAGATTCCTACAGAAAGTATTATCACAGACGCCTCAGGTTCTATAGCTTATAAAATAAATAATGGTAAAGCAATTTATACCAATATTCGGATAGGTATAAGAGGGGAAAAATATGTTGAGGTTTTGGAAGGTTTAAGTTTGGGGGATACCTTAATAGTTTCGGGTGTGGTTCAATTAAGACCAAATACTCCAGTCAAAATTAATCAAATGGTTCAGCCATAGAAATAAACATATGGAATGTATTTATTAAAAAAAGAAAAATGGTTTTATAAAATAGAAAAATTGAATTATTTAATTTCATCCTATTGGAATTATTTCATTTTTTCTCTAACCCATTTCTTTCTAATATTATTCAGTAGAAAAAAACCCAGCATTTTAATTATTCTAACAGAACATCTGGGTGATATAATCGCAGCTGAGCCATTAATCCAACAAATAAAGGACAAATACCCTTCCTCAAAAATCCATTGGTTGATAAGAACGCCCTTTCAGGAATTGATTATTCATCACCCGCAAATTGATCAGGTAATTATTGAAAAATCATTCTTATTCACGAAATTAATCGCTTGGTATAACCCCTTCCATCAAACCTATCATTTACATCTTTCCAATACAAGAAAAGATCCCTTTTTTGATGAATATTTAATTAATACAAAAGCAGACAAAAGGAATATTACTTCTGAAAATTACCTAAATAAAGGAAATCTTTTAAAAAATTTTTCCACCATAGCCAATTTGGAATACCGATCGGAAAGTCCAAAAATTTATCTTCCTCCAAAAAACCCAAGGAAGGAGAAGGAGGCCTATATGGTAGTTCATCGTAAATCAAATAATTCCATAAAAGATTGGAAAGATGAATACTGGGAAGTATTAATTGAGGATTTAATCTCAGAATTTGGTTTAATAGTCTATGATATTGGATTGGATACGCCTTTAAACCTAAAAAATCCTAAATTTAAATCTTTGATTGGGAAAACAAACCTCACTGAAACGATGCAAATTATACAAAATGCCTCTTATTTTTTAGGAGTAGATTCAGGTCCTGCTCATATTGCCAATGCCTTTAAAATAAAATCTATCTTATTATTTGGAGAATTTTATAACTTTAAAAATTATCAAGTATATGCGGGAAATTTTGAAAATCCCCAAATTGCCAATTTCATTCGGAATGAAAATGGACCAACCTGTGAATTAACCTTTGAGAATGTAAAAAAAGAAGTTTCCTCATTTATTTCAAAAAATGGCTAACCTATCTACCATCAGCATTAAACGGCCCGTATTAGCAGTTGTAATGTCTATTACCATAATCGTCTTCGGAATTATTGGTTATAATTATTTGGGTGTTCGAGAATTTCCTTCGGTGGATCCTCCAATCGTCAATGTTATGACCTCCTATACAGGAGCAAATGCTGAAATAATCGAATCTCAGATAACTGAACCTCTAGAAGCACAAATTAATGGTATTCCAGGTATTAAAACCTTAACCTCCAGCTCAAGGGATGGAAGGTCTTCCATTTCTATTGAATTTGATTTATCCGTAGATATTGAAAATGCAGCAAATGATGTAAGAGACCGCGTTTCAAGAGCCATGTTTCAATTACCACCAGATGTGGACCCTCCTGTAATTGCCAAACAAGATGCTGATGCCAGACCGATTTATAATCTCAATGTTTATTCTAAAACCAGAGACATTCTAAGTTTGAACGATTTTGCCATAAGGAATATTCAAGAAAAATTAGAGATAATCCCCGGAGTTGCTTCGATTCGTATTTGGGGTGAAAAAAAATACTCCATGAGAATGTGGATTAATCCCGAAAAATTAGCATCCTATGGATTAACTGCACCAGATATTTCGGCTGCATTATCCAAACAAAACATTGAATTACCCTCCGGAAGTATTGAAGGTAACTATACTGAATTAACTGTTAGAACACAAGGTAGATTAACGAATGAAAGAGAATTCAATAATTTAGTTTTAAAAGAAGTGAATGGAAATATTGTTCGCTTCTCAGATGTAGGAAGAGCCGAAATAAGCGCAGAAAATGAAAAGACCTCGTTCAAGGGCGATTTAGTTCCCATGATCTCAATTGCTATTACGCCCCAATCTGGGGCAAACCAAATTGAAATTATTGATAATGTAAATGCAAAAGTAGAACAAATCAAGCAAAACCTTCCTGCAGATATTGGAATTGAAGAAGGTTTTGATTATACCGTTTTTGTAAGAAAATCAATTAAAGAAGTAGAGGAAACAATTCTGACTGCCATTTTATTAGTAACCATCATTATTTTTATTTTCTTGAGAGATTGGCGTTCCACCATCATTCCACTTACTGCCATCCCTGTTAGTCTAATTGGGGTTTTCTTCCTTATGTATTTGGTAGGTTTTTCCATTAATGTACTGACTTTACTAGGGATTGTATTATCAATCGGACTGGTAGTGGATGATGCCATCGTTGTTTTAGAAAATATCTATTCAAAAATTGAAGAGGGTATGACACCCATTCAAGCAGCGATTGATGGCTCTAAAGAAATTTATTTTGCCATTATTTCAACTACTATTACCTTGGCTTCGGTCTTTTTACCGGTGATATTTATGAATGGAATCACAGGAGCATTATTTAGGGAATTTGGTATTGTAGTTGCCGGTTCTGTTATTATTTCCGCTTTTGTTTCTTTGACCTTGACGCCCATGTTAAGTTCAAAATTATTAAAATCGACGGAACAAAAACCTTGGTTCTACCGGAAAACAGAACCCTTTTTTGAAAGCCTAAATCAGGCCTACAAAAATTCTCTCGAAAGATTTTTAAAAGTTCGTTGGATGGCCTGGGTAGCTGTTGGATGTTTTATCGGCTTGATTTATGCCATGATTGAATATAAAGCCATCCCCTCTGAATTAGCCCCCATCGAAGACCGAAATACTTTTAGAATTCAATCTACTGGTCCAGAAGGGGCAACCTATGAATATATGTTAAATTATACTGATTCCGTTTCCAAGGTGGTCTTAGATAAAATTCCCGAAAGTGAACGTAAATATATTTTTGCCATCACCTCTCCAACATTTGGCAGTGGTTCAGCAAATTCTGCCTTCTTCAGAGTGGTGCTGATTCCAGACGCATCAAAAAGAAAGCCACAGGCCAAATATGTGGAAGAACTTCAACCTGTTTTAAAAGATATGACAGGAGCTCGTTCAATCGTTATTCAAGAACCATCCCTGACCACGGGTAAAAGAGGTGGATTACCTGTTAGTTTTGTTGTTCAAGCACAAAATTTTGATAAACTAAAAACTATGCTACCAGTCTTTATGGAAAAAGTCAAGGATTCTCCCAAATTTGATATTTCAGATGTGGATTTAAAATTCACCAAACCAGAATTAAAAATTGAGATTGATCGAGCAAGAGCAACCAACCTAGGTGTTTCTATTCAAGATGTAGCACAAACTTTACAATTCGGACTATCTGGAAGGCGTTTCGGTTATTTTATCATGAATGGAAAACAATATCAAGTTATTGGCCAAATTGATCGAAAACAAAGAAACGATGTTACTGATTTGAAATCACTTTACGTAAAAAGTAATTCAGGAGAACTTATTCAATTAGATAATTTAGTGAAAATTTCAGAAGAAAGTACACCCCCTACCTTATTCCGATATAATCGATATGTTGCTGCCACAGTTTCAGCCCAATTAGCAAAAGGAATTACCCTAGGTGAGGGATTAGATGAAATGGATCGTTTAGCCAAAGAAACGTTTGACTCAAGTTTTCAAACAGCCTATGACGGGGAATCCAAAGAATTTAAGGAATCTAGTTCTTCCTTACTTTTTGCTTTTGCATTGGCAATTCTTTTAGTTTATTTAATACTTTCCGCTCAATTTGAAAGTTTTATAGATCCATTAATTATTCTATTTACCGTTCCATTGGCAGTAACAGGGGCTTTGATTAGCTTGTGGGATTTCCATCAAACCTTGAATATTTTCTCACAAATTGGTATCATTGTACTCATTGGCTTGGTGACCAAAAACGGAATTTTAATCGTTGAGTTTGCCAATCAACGCAAGGAGCAGGGTTTAGATAAATTTCAGGCTGTAAAAGAAGCTGCAAATGCCCGTTTCAGACCTATCATCATGACCTCATTAAGTACTATTTTAGGAATATTACCCATTGCACTAGCACTAGGTTCAGGCTCTCAAAGTAGAGTTTCAATGGGTATTGCTGTAGTTGGTGGTATGATTTTTGCAACCACATTAACCTTATACATCATTCCAGCAATTTATTCCTATTTATCAAAAAAACAAATTCAAATTGCTAAGGAATTTAATAAAAAAGAACTTGAAGAAATTGGATGATGAATATTGGATGAATGAAGCCCTCCTATTGGCTGAAAAGGGTAAATTGAGGGTTAGGCCGAATCCAATGGTGGGCTGTATAATTGTTCACCAAAATAAAATTATTGGAAGAGGTTTTCATGAATATTTTGGCGGCCCACATGCAGAAGTAAATGCCATAAATCAAGTTAAAGATAAAACATTATTAAAAGATTCAATCGTTTATGTCAGTCTAGAACCCTGCGCCCATTTTGGAAAAACACCCCCCTGCGCAAATTTATTGGTAGAAAATAAGGTTAAAAAAGTTGTAATCGCGAGCTTAGACCCCAATCCATTAGTAGCAGGAAAAGGGGTTGAAATTTTAAAAAAAGCTGGAATTGAGGTTGTCAAAGGAATTTTAAAAAAAGAAGCTAAGCATTTAAATAAAAGATTTTTTTATTCCCACCAAAAAAATAAACCCTATATTACCCTAAAATACGCAAGTTCAAAGGATAATAAAATTGCAAAATCTTCCGGAGAACCAATCGTATTTTCTAATGAAATTTCAAAAGAAAGGGTTCATGAGCTGAGGGCTGTTCACCAGGCTATTTTAGTAGGAATCAATACCATCCATCAGGATGATCCAAATCTCAGTACTAGGTATTCAGCTGGCCCGTCTCCCATAAAAATAGTTTTAGACCCCCATAATCGAATAGACAAAAAAGCAAAGGTCTTAACCGAGGGGGAGCCAACATGGATTTTCAATCTCAATCAAAATCTAATTGATGGGAAAAATGAATGGATAAAAGTAAATAAAGACCCTTTTTTAAAAGAAACTCTTCAAATTCTTAGTGAAAGAAAAATTCAGTCAATCTTAGTAGAAGGAGGAAAAATAACCCTCGATCATTTCATTCAGGCAAATCAATTTAATGAAATTATCCATATTGAATCCAATATTCTATTAAAAGAGGGAATTCCAGGACCATTCATCCCATTTAAAAGCGAAAAAAGTGAAAAAATTGGAGAGGATAATATATGGACTTACTATTCAACCCAACCAAATACTTGAAATAATAAATATAAGTTTAATACCAATATCACGGCACTCACCAGCCAGGAAAGAATTGTTAACCATTTTGAATTAACAAATCTTCCCATTTTTGATTTATCAGACGTAAAAACAACTAAAGGAATGACCGCAAAACTTAATTGCATAGACAAAATAACCTGACTCAATACCAATAAATCATTAATAGAACTCTCCCCCAAAATAAGGGTTACAAAAAACGCAGGTACAATAGCAATTAATCGAGTAATTAATCTTCTAAGCCAAGGTTTTAAACGAATATCCAAAAAGCCTTCCATCACGATTTGCCCAGCCAATGTTCCCGTAATCGTTGCATTTTGCCCAGAAGCCAATAAAGCTACTGCAAATAATGAAGATGCCCATTGATCTCCTAAAATTGGACTTAATAATTCATATGCATCCTCTATTTCTGCAACATGGGTGTTTCCAGAAAAATGAAAGGCAGAAGCCGATAAAATTAAAATACCTGCATTAATAAAAAAGGCCAGAGATAATGAAATGGTAGAATCTATGGTACCATATTTTATGGTCGTTTTTATACCTTCAGCATTTTTAGGAATAAATCTAGTTTGAATAATACTAGAATGTAAATACAAATTATGCGGCATAACCGTTGCCCCTAATATTCCAATAGCTATATATAATTGTCCTTGATCCAGTACGATTGTATGGGAAGGAATCAAACCCGCAAAAACGGAAGAAACTTCTGGTTTTGCCAAAACTAATTCATAAAAAAAACAAAGTGTTATCACAACCAACAAAGACATAACGATCGATTCTAAAATCCTAAATCCTTTGTTTTGAAAAAATAAAATTAGAAATACATCTAAAATAGTAATGGTAATACCGTATAATAAAGGAATTCCAAATAATAGGTTGAGGGCCAAAGCCGAACCAATTACCTCGGCTAAATCACATGCCGCAATAGCAATTTCGCAAATAACCCATAAAAAAATGGCCACTGGCCTTGGATAGGCCTCACCGCATGCCTGTGCTAAATCCCGCCCCGTAGCAACACCTAATTTTAAAGCTAAATGTTGTAGCAAAATAGCAAATAAACTAGAAATTAAGATTACAGATAATAAGGTATAACCAAATTGGGCCCCACCCGCTAAATCCGTTGCCCAATTTCCAGGATCCATATAACCGACGGCTACCATAAAACCAGGCCCAATGAATGCCCGAAGAGTTTTCCAAAAACCCTTACCCTGCGGAACTGGAATAGAACCATGTACTTCACTTAAACTTAACCGATGGGGAGATTTTAACCAAGACATACCATTAATTTTAGAAAAATATAAAAAAATTTTTAGACATATCTAATAATATTTTTTTATTAGGATAATTTTTTAACTTTACACTATGAATCAAACATCTTCTGCTGAAGAAAATTATTTAAAAGTAATTTATCATTTATCTCAATCCCATGATGGAGGGATAAGCACGAATGCTGTGGCTGAAATGATGCAAACAAAAGCAGCTTCCGTAACGGATATGTTAAAAAAATTATCCAATAAAGGTTGGATAAATTACCAGAAATATCAAGGAGTGAATCTAACAGTATCAGGAGAAAAAATTGCATTAAATACCATCCGAAAACATCGACTATGGGAAACATTCTTGGTGAATAAACTTCATTTCAATTGGGATGAAGTACATGAAATTGCTGAACAATTAGAACATATTGAATCGAAAATTTTGATTAATAAATTAGAGGCTTTTTTAGACTTTCCGAAAACCGATCCGCATGGTGATCCAATTCCTACCGCTGATGGAGATATCCTTCAAATTAAATATACTTTATTGTCTGATTTGAGAACCAAGGATAACTGTAAATTATTAGGGGTGGTGATCGACAATTCTGTTTTTTTAAAAATGCTGACTAAAATGGGGCTGAGTTTAGGAACAACCATCGAAATTTTAGAATCCAATCCTTTCGATAATTCAAAAAAAGTATTAATCAATGGGAAAAAGGAGGTATTTATCAGTTTTGAAATCGCAAAAAATATCTACATCAAAAAACTAGGTCAATAATTCCAATAAATCTTCTTCATTCATTGATTTCAATAAACTCTCATCCTGATTGATCAATGCATCTGCTAAATCGGATTTTCTTTGCTGTAAGGCCAAAATCTTTTCTTCAACCGTTTCTTTGGTTATAAATTTATAAGTAAATACGGTATTTTTTTGACCTATCCGATGGGCTCTATCCACTGCTTGTGCTTCTGCGGCAGGGTTCCACCATGGATCCAATAAGAATACATAATCCGCCTCTGTAAGATTTAAACCCACTCCACCAGCTTTAAGAGAAATCAAGAAAACAGGAGGGCCATCTTTCCTTTGAAAATCATCCACTACCGCTTTTCGGTCTAAAGTAGAACCATCTAAATAACAAAATGATATTTTTCTTTTTAATAATTCATTTTTAATTAATTGAAGATGCTGAACGAATTGACTAAAAATTAACACTTTGTGGCGGTGCTCCAAAACAGTTTCTAATTTATCGATAACCATTTCCATTTTTCCTGAATCTCCTTTATAATCATTTTCAGAAAGAATAGGATGGTTAGCTATCTGACGAAGTTTGGTAAGTCCTTGTAGAACTGAAAACTTTGATTTATTCAAACCATCTTCCTTTATTTGCTTGAGAATGGATTCTCTGTATAAATTTTTAGTTTTATTATACAATTCTTCTTGGTCTTCAGACATGGAGCAATAAGAAATTGTTTCAATTTTTTCGGGCAAATCCTTAGCAACCTGACGCTTGTCTCTTCTTAGTAAATATGGCTTGATTAATTTAAATAATCTATTCTTCTTTTCTTCATCTCCATTTTTTTCAATAGGAATTAAATAAGTTTCCTTAAAATACTTTAAGGTACCCAAAAGGCCTGGATTGATAAAATTCATTTGAGACCATAAATCAACGGTGGAATTCTCAAGTGGGGTACCCGTCATTACTAGTCGATATTTTGATTTCAATTTATTAACTGACTTGGTAATGAGCGCTGTAGGGTTTTTGATCGCCTGCGATTCATCCAAAATGATATATCCGAATTCTTGTTGAGAAAACCAATCTATATCAGAGCGAACCATCCCAAAAGAAGTCACAATTAAATCATATTTATGAAAAATGGCTTGAAGTTTTTCACGGGCCGTACCATTATAAATTAAAACTCTTAATTGAGGCGTGAATTTTTTGGCCTCTAATTGCCAATTATGTAATAAAGAGGTTGGCATCACCAATAAATGTGGGAGTCCTTCACCAGATTCTTTTAAACTTTGTAATAAACACAATGTTTGAATGGTCTTCCCTAGTCCCATATCATCAGCCAAACAGGCTCCT
>CAZXZK010000051.1:0-11940 GCA_964645295.1 uncultured Cytophagales bacterium
GCCGAATAGCCTACAGCATTAGAACCTCTGAATAGCATTTGTAGAAGCATATTGGGCATCGCCTCACGGAAGGCACCCAACCGCTTCCAGGGTGATTCATGTAAAAATCTCATAGCAACATCAAAGGTTGCCCCACCCCAAACTTCCATGGAAAATAATTGAGGGAAATTTTTGGAGAAACCCTCTGCTACTGCGAGCATATCTTGCGTTCGAACCCTGGTAGCTAAAAGAGATTGATGGGCATCTCTAAAGGTGGTATCGGTAAATAAAACTTCTTTATTTGCTCGAATCTCCTTAGCTAATTTTTCAGGACCAACACTTTCTAATCGTTGTTTATATCCTTCCGGATGTGAGCCATGCACATCAAAAGATGGAATTTCAGCTTGTCTTAATGGCATCTTTGGCGCCACTTTGATATCTGGATGTCCGTTGACGATCACATCTCCCAAATAACGTAGCGCTTTTGTTGAGCGGTCTCTTGTTGTTTTGAAATTGAATAATTCAGCATGCGTATCAATAAATTGTACGGTACATTTTCCTTGCTGAAAAGTCTCATGGGCTATAACATTTCTTAAAAAAGGAATATTAGTCTTAACTCCTCGAATTCTAAATTCTGTTAATGCACGTTGTAAACGTTCTGCTGCTCCCCACAAGGTTCGGCCTTTCGCTGAAACCTTAACTAACATGGAATCAAAATAAGGAGAAATCTTAACTCCTGGATAGGAAGAACCTTCATCTAAACGAATTCCAAAACCAGCTGCATTCCGATAGGCAATAATGGTTCCGAAATCTGGTTTAAATCCATTGGCCGGATCTTCCGTGGTAATCCGACATTGAATAGCATAACCCTTTAGTGGAACCTCTTCTTGGGATAGAATAAAAATACCTGGATCGGACAATTGATGATTCTGGGCAATTAATAATTGGGTACGAACAATGTCTATGCCTGTAACTTCCTCGGTGATGGTATGTTCTACTTGAATTCTTGGATTAACTTCGATAAAATAAATATTTTCATCTTTATCAACTAAAAATTCAACTGTACCAGCATTATAATAATTCACCGCTTTTCCAATTGCCACAGCATATTGGTAAAGTTTTTGTTTTGTTTCTTCTTTTAAACCATAGGAAGGGGCTACCTCAACTACTTTTTGGAATCTTCTTTGAACCGAACAATCTCTTTCATAAAGGTGAACTAAATTCCCATGTTGGTCTCCCAATAATTGAACTTCAATATGCTTGGGTTGATTAATAAATTTTTCAATAAAAATCGTATCATCTCCAAAAGCATTTTTTGCCTCATTCTTAGCTTCATTAAAAGACTTTTCCAAATCTTCCTCGGATCTTACTACCCGCATACCTCTTCCTCCCCCTCCAGCAGCCGCTTTAACCATTACGGGAAAACCTATTCTTTGAGCTTCTTTTAGAGCAATAGTAAAATCAACCAAATCCTCTTTGGAGTCTTCAATCAAAGGAACATTTGCTTTAATTGCAGCGGCTTTTGCGGCTACCTTATCACCTAAAGCATCCATGGCCTCAGGAGAAGGTCCAACAAATTTTATTCCCTCTTCTTGGCATCTTCTGGCTAAACGGACATTCTCGGATAAAAATCCATATCCTGGATGAATAGCATCAATCTTTTTCTGTTTACATAGGGTTATGAGGCCTTCAATATCCAAATAGGGTTTTAAAGGCTCATTCTCTTTTCCGATTTGATAGGATTCATCCGCTTTATAACGGTGAAGAGAATATCGATCTTCGTAAGTGTAAACAGCATAGGTTCGAATTCCTAATTCAGATGCAGCTCGCATGATACGAATAGCAATTTCTCCTCTGTTGGCTACTAATAAACTGGAAATTTTTTGAATATACGGTTTTGCCATAACTTTTAATTTTTTAAGAATGAAGGGCTCGCTTGTCTGTTGCTGCCAAGCAGGCTTCTTTCATTGCTTCAGTATAGGTCGGGTGAGCATGCGATATTCTAGCAATATCCTCTGCACTTGCACGATATTCCATCGCCAAAACGCCTTCTGCTATCATGTCTGCTACCCTTGCCCCAATCATATGAACTCCCAGAATTTCATCCGTTTGTGCATCTGCTAAAACTTTGACGAAACCATCTGTATCCATCGATGCGGCAGCTCTTCCCAATGCTTTAAAAGGAAAAGACCCTGATTTAAATTTTATTCCTAATTCTTTTAATTCTTCCTCTGTTTTTCCAACACTCGCTACCTCAGGCCAAGTATATACCACCCCTGGTATGAGGTTATAGTTGATATGCGGTTTTTGTCCGGCAATTTTTTCAGCTACAAAAACCCCTTCTTCCTCTGCCTTATGCGCCAACATTGCTCCTCTTACCACATCCCCGATCGCATAAATTCCTTTAACCTTTGTTTCCAGCGAATGGTCATCGACAGTAATTCTACCTCGTTCATCCAGGCTTAAACCAGCAGCCTCTAAATTTAATCCTTCCGTATAAGGTCTTCTACCAATGGAAACCAAACAATAATCTCCTTTAATTTCCACATTTTCCCCTTTCTTATTCTCGGCAAACACCAGAACCTCTTTGCCTTTTCTTTCCACTTTGGTTACTTTATGTGAAAAATAAAAATCACAACCAATTTTTGCCATTGATTTTTGTAATTCTTTCCCCAAAGCCTTATCCATCGTCGGAATCATTCCATCGGCAAATTCAACAAAAGAAACTTTAGCTCCTAATCTAGCATAAACTGAGCCTAATTCAGCACCAATCACTCCTGCACCAATGACAATCAATTGTTTAGGTACCTCCGGGAGTTTTAAGGCTTCTGTAGATGTGATAATTCTTTCTTTATCTACGGGAATAAAAGGTAATATGGTTGGTTTTGAACCCGTGGCAATGATAATATTCTTGGCCTTTATCTCCTCCATACTGCCATCGCCTTTTTTTATTTGAATCGTCTTAGCATCCTTAAAAGACCCTAATCCTTCAAATTGAGTGATCTTATTTTTCTTCATTAAAAATGCTACTCCCTGATTCATCTTTTCCACAACACCTGCTTTTCGCTCAATCATCTTAGCCAAATTAACCTTGGGTTTCCCAACCCCAATCCCATGTTCCTCAAAATGATTGACCGCATTATAATAATGCTCCGAGGAATCCAATAGCGCTTTGGATGGAATACATCCCACATTCAAACAGGTTCCACCTAAAGTAGGATATTTTTCAATAATGGCAGTCTTAAATCCTAATTGAGCGGAACGAATTGCAGAAACATATCCACCCGGACCAGACCCAATCACGATAATATCAAATTCTTGCATTTTACTTTCTTTATATGTCCAATAACATTCTAGAAGGATCTTCTAATAATTGCTTTATTCTCACCAAGAAACTAACCGATTCCTTACCATCTATAATCCGATGATCATAGGATAAGGCTAAATACATAATCGGACGAACAACAACCTCCCCATTGACCACGACAGGACGTTCCACGATATTATGCATACCTAGGATGGCAACCTGAGGTGCATTGATAATTGGAGTAGATAACATGGAACCAAATACCCCACCATTCGTGATCGTAAATGTCCCTCCACTCATATCCTCTAAGGTTAATTTATTATCCCTTGCCTTCGTGGCTAAACGGATTACCTCCGACTCAATTCCTGCCAAGGATAATTTTTCAGCATTCCGAATGACTGGCACCATTAAACCTTTCGGAGCAGAAACAGCAATCGAAACATCACAATAATCATGATAAATAATTTCCTCACCATCAATCTGCGCATTTACCGCAGGAAATTCTTTTAAAGCAATACAAACCGCTCTTGTAAAGAAGGACATAAATCCTAAACCAACACCATGTTTTTCTTTAAAGGAATCTTTGTATTTCTTCCTCAAATCCATCACTGGCTTCATGTCCACTTCATTGAAAGTGGTTAACATAGCAGTCTCATTTTTCACTGCTACTAATCTTCTAGCAACTGTTTTGCGCAAGGAAGACATCCGCTCTCTCGATTGCCCCCTCTCTCCAGTTGAAGAGATAGTAGCAGCCGCTGTGGTAGCAGCCGCTGTGGTAGCAGCCGCTTTTTCCGCTTTCATGGCATCCTCTTTCGTGATTCTTCCATCTACCCCAGATCCATGAACCTGGTTTGGCTGAATCCCTTTCTCCGCCAAAATCTTACCAGCAGCAGGAGAAGGGTGATTCGCTGCATAATTCGAACTTGACCCATTTGGAGCAGAAGCAGTAGATTCAACTACAGGTGCCGCATTTGAAGAAGCCGATGATACTACTCCCTCTGTAATTCTAGCGATTAAACCCCCAACAGGCACAACCGTTCCTGGTTCAACCAATATTTCTATCATACCTGCAACCTCAGCAGGCATTTCAAAAGTTGCTTTATCAGATTCCAACTCACAAATTACCTCATCTAAGGCAACAAATTCCCCATTTGATTTATTCCAACTTGCAACAGTGACTTCGGAAATTGATTCTCCCACTTCAGGCACTTTAATCTCAACAACCTTACCTTTACCTTGCAAAACCGGTGCCTCTTCAACCACCACAGCAGCTTTATCAACAGGTGGTTCAGAAGCACTCCCAGAAGAAGGCTCAATGGTACATAATACAGCACCTATCGGTAAAATTTCCCCTTCTTGTGCAACAATTCTTAAAATTCCATCCATTTCAGCTGGAAATTCAAAAGTAGCTTTGTCAGATTCTAATTCACATAGAATCTCATCCGTTTTTACAAAATCACCATCACTCTTATTCCATTGTGCTACGGTAACTTCGGTAATTGATTCCCCTACTGCCGGGACTTGCATTTCTTTAGCCATGTCTATCGAAATTTATTCAAATGCTTTTAAAATAATTGTTTCTTGTTCTTGGTTATGTAATTTCATGAATCCTGTTGCCGGAGAAGAACTCTTTTTTCTAGCAACAAAACCTGCAAATTTATTGAAACCAAATTCACGCATCATATAAGTCCAATATCCCATATTTTCAGGTTCTTCTTGAACAAAATATAAAGGCGCATTTTTATATTTACTCAATTCTTTTTCTAATTGCTTCTGAGGAAGAGGATGTAATTGCTCCAACCGGATAATAGCAACATCTTTCCGATTATTTTTCTCTTGATACTCCTGTAAATCATAGAATAACTTTCCAGAACATAATAAAACCTTATTCACCTTCTTGCTATCCGCAAAACTATCTCCGATAACCTCTTGGAAGCGTCCTTTTTCAAATTCTGAAATAGAAGATAATACCTTTGGATGTCTGAATAATGACTTTGGTGACATCACAATCAAGGGCTTTCTAAATGCCCAAGTCAATTGTCTTCTTAAGGCATGAAAAATATTGGCAGGGCTTGTCAAATTAGCAATAATCATATTATTCTCCGCGGCTAATTGTAAAAATCTTTCAGGACGTGCATTTGAATGCTCCGGACCTTGTCCTTCATAGCCATGAGGTAATAACATGACCAAGCCGTTCATGGTACCCCATTTAGATTCATTGGAAGACACAAATTGGTCAATCATGGTTTGGGCACCATTAGCAAAATCTCCAAATTGCGCTTCCCATACCACCAAAGCATCTGGATTTGCTAAGGCATATCCAAATTCATATCCCAATACCCCGTATTCAGATAGTAATGAATTATAGCATCTAAATCGCTCTTGTCCCTCTTCGATATGATTCAATGAATTGTATTGCTCATTGTTCTCAGCATCATGCAAAATCGCATGTCGGTGAGAAAATGTTCCCCTTTGAACATCTTGACCACTTAATCGAACCACCTTCTTTTTCAAAACAATTGAACCATAAGCCAATAATTCAGCAGTTGCCCAATTAAGCTCACCAGATTCAAAATATTTTTCACGGTCATTAACCACCTTTTCAATTTGCTTTAAGACCTTGAAACCTTTAGGGATCGTGGTTAAGGCTTTTCTGATTTTTTCAATCTCTTCTTTAGTAATAGAGGTATCTGGCGACTGATCAAAATCCTTGGCCTCCGCATAGCGTAGTTCATTCCATCTGGAGTCCAATTTTAAAGGAACATAAGGTGGAACTTGCTTTTGTTTCACCATATTCAATCGATTTTGCAATTCAGTTTTAAAATGTATATCCATCTCCGCTGCCAATTCTTGATTAATCTTCCCCCTAGAAATTAATTCCTTTATATAAATTTCCCTAGGATTCGGATGATTGGCGATGTTTGCATACAAGGTTGGTTGCGTAAATCGTGGCTCATCAGATTCATTATGGCCATTTCTCCGATAACATACCATATCAATGAATACATCCCTATTAAAAGTATGTCTAAATTCTGCTGCTAATTTGGATACGAATACCACTGCCTCTGGATCATCCCCATTGACGTGGAATACGGGTGCGTCAATAATTTTAGCAATATCAGTACAATAAATGGAAGATCTCGCATCTTCAAAATCCGTGGTAAACCCTACCTGATTATTGATGACATAATGAATCGTTCCACCTGTCTGATACCCCTTTAATTTTGCCATCTGCGTCACTTCATACACAATACCTTGTCCTGCTAATGCAGCATCCCCATGAATTAATATAGGTAATATTTTCTTGGTATCACGCTCGTACAAAGCATCCATTCTAGATCTAACCAATCCTTCTACCACCGGATTAACCGCCTCCAAATGCGAGGGATTTGGTGCTAATTTTAAAATTATTTCTTTTCCTGTAGGTGTAATATGAATCGCATTATATCCTAAGTGATATTTAACATCCCCATCCCCATGAATTTGATCTGGAATATTCCCCTCAAATCCATCAAAAATTGATTCATAGGATTTATGCATAATATTGGCCAAAACATTCAACCGTCCACGATGGGCCATCCCAATCATCACTTCCTTGGTTCCTAATTCCGCCGAAGCATTGATAATGGCATCTAAACCAGGAATGGTACTTTCACCCCCCTCTAAACCAAAACGTTTCTGACCTAAGTATTTGGTCCCCAAAAAATTCTCAAAAACAACCGCCTCATTCAATTTGGTTAAAATCTGCTTGGCCTCATCAATACTAGTCTGATAGGTCCTCGCCTCCTTTTCAATCTTGGTCCTTAACCATTCCTTCGCATCCATTTCTCGGATGTAAGAATATTCAAATCCAACCTTATTGGCATAAATTTTATTTAAGGTATCGACGATATCAGTTAATTTTGAAGGACCAATTCCTAAAAAATTTCCTGCCTGAAAAACCGTTTCCAAATCAGCCTCTCCAAGAGAATAATCGGATAAAGCCAATCGGGGTTTTCTGTCTACCCTGGTTCTTACAGGATTCGTATCCGCTAATAAATGCCCTCTTGAACGAAAGGCCTTTATCAACGAAATTACCGACATTTCTTTTCTGATATGGTCTCCATCTGAAGTAGAAGATACACCACCCTCAGACCAAGTCTGAGCAAAATCAAAACCTTTAAAAAAATCCCTCCAAGTTGAATCTACTGAATTCGGATCATTTTTGAAAGAATCATACAGGCCTACAATGGCAGCTGTATCGGCGTTGGCTATATAGGAAAATGGGTCCATGGTTTATACCGAATAATTATTCAGTCAATCTTTTAAAAATTATAATTTACTGCGTTTTTAAAACTATTTACAAATTCTTGCAAGTTAATACTTAGCTACTTTTTTTACTAACAATTATGGGAATAATTTTAATCATTTTAAGTAGAAAGTTCTCTGAGAATTTTAATATTTTCCACTAAATTGAAATTTTCTTAATTAAATGAAATAAATTCTTCTTAAAACAAAAAAAATTAGGGTTTTATTCGTAAAAAAAGATGATGAAATCCGGATGGAGCACCGCCAAGCTGGCTCCCCATTCCAAAATTCCTTGAATTCATCGATCCAATATCAAAACCATAACCTATCCCTAATACCCTATTCACCCGATATTCCACCACCCCATAAAAACTATCCTTAAAAACATCACTTCCACTTCCCAAATAATATAGCCCAAAGCCCCATTCTTGTTTCCACCAGTAATCCATTAATAAATCCCATTTCCCAGCCAACCCATATTTCTTTACGCGAGCCAAACCCAGTCGTAATTGCCCCACCTCACTCTTGGGAAAGACATAATTAGCCCTCATATAATCAAATGTACCCGCATTGGTATTGATCATCTTACCCAACAAATTGGAAGGTCTCGATTTTTCTAAACTAAAATTCTCCCATTCAAGGACCAATCCCCAACCAAAACTCGATTTTATCGTCGATTTCCCATTGGAAGACAAAAAAGGAAATTGATGAATAGAATAATTCACCCCACCTTTAAGAAATAGCCCCTTATCCAACCTTATCTTCTTGGAACACGCTACACCTAAAGAAAAATTCGATGAAATCCCCCCATTAACATACCCAAATGATTCATTTAAATTATTGGCATATATCCCCATACCCATCCCCAATTCCTCCTCCCGATACGGTATATCCATACTCAAAAACTGTTGATTGACCTGTCCACCAAAATTTCGAAACAAAGGTTTTCGTCGCAATAAAGCCTTGATTTCCAAATCCTCCCCTTGGCCCGATAAACCCGGATTGACCACCGAAGCAAAAAAAGGATACAAAGCATTCATCGTCTCCTGTTGAGCCATCAAGCCCATCGGAAAAAAAAATCCAATTAAAAAAACTCTCCAGGTTTTCATGGCTGACATAATGACATTTTTAAATTCTTTGGTATCATACTTGCATCTATAAAATTAAACTAAAATAAAAAAAATTATGAAAGAGAAAGGTAATATTTCCATCCACACCGAAAATATATTTCCCATCATCAAGAAATTCTTATATTCGGACCACGAAATATTTTTGAGAGAATTAGTTTCGAATGCCGTAGATGCCACTCAAAAAATTAAACGTCTAAGTTCCTTAGGAGAATACAATGGAGATTTAGGTGAATTAAAAATCAAAGTAGATTTCGACGCAAAAAAGAAAACCATCACCATTTCAGACAAAGGGATTGGTATGACAGCCGAAGAAATCAAAAAATACATCAACCAAATCGCTTTTTCAGGAGCAACAGAATTTGTAGAAAAATATAAAGACAAAGGAGACGACCAATCCATCATCGGGCATTTTGGTTTAGGATTTTATTCTGCTTTCATGGTGGCAAAAAAAGTGGAAATCCAATCGCTTTCTTACCAGGAAGGAGCTGAACCAGCCAAATGGACCTGCGACGGTAGCACCGAATATGAAATAGGAGCAGCCAAGAAAAAAGATCGTGGAACCGATATCGTCTTACACATTGCCGAAGATTCCGAAGAGTTCTTAGAGGAATTTAGATTAAAATCCATCCTAGAAAAATACGGAAAATTCCTTCCTGTAGAAATTGAATTCAAAGACCAAGTAATCAATAATCCTTCGCCGATCTGGACGAAAAATCCGACGGATTTAAAGGATGAGGATTACGAAAAATTCTATCAAGAACTTTACCCTTTTGCTGAAAAACCCCTGTTCTGGATCCATTTAAATGTGGATTATCCCTTTAATCTTACAGGTATCCTTTATTTCCCGAAAATAAAAAACGAATTACAATTACAAAGAGAAAAAATACAATTGTATTCTCGACAAGTCTTTATCACCGATGAGGTAAAAGACATTGTTCCTGAATTCTTGATGTTATTGCACGGTGTGATCGACAGCCCTGATATTCCTCTGAATGTTTCTCGTTCTTTCTTACAAGCAGATTCAAATGTCAAAAAAATCAATTCTTATATCACTCGAAAAGTAGCTGATAAATTACAAGAATTATTTAAAAATGACCGTCCGGCTTATGAAGAGAAATTCAAAGATATTGGCCTATTCGTAAAGTATGGAATGATTTCAGATGAAAAATTCTATGAAAAAGCAAAAGATTTCTGCCTGGTAAAAGATACGGAAGGGAAATATTATACCTTCCAAGAATACGAAGAAAATATTCAGGCAGCACAAACAGATAAAGATGGCAATAAGGTGATTCTTTATACAACCGATGAAAAACAACAAGACGCCTATATTCAATCCGCAAAAGACAAAGGTTATTCTGTTATTCTATTAGATAATATGATCGACAATCATTTTGTCAATCACATGGAAACTAAATTGGAGAAAGTTCAATGGAAACGGGTGGATTCAGATTCTTTAGAAAAACTGATCGATTCAGGAGTTACGCTAGAAGTTTTATTAAGCCAAGAAGAACAAGACTCCGTCAAAAAACTTTTCGAAGAAACAGAAGCTACTATTCAAAAAACCGTTTCAATTGAGGCAATGAATAATGCCGACTTCCCTGTCATTATTACCCAAAATGAATTTATGCGAAGAATGTCTGATATGCAAAAAACCGGAGGTGGAGGCATGTTTGGAAATATGCCAGAATCCTACCAATTAAGTATCAATGGGAATCATTCTTTAATTCAAAAAATAGCAAAAATGGAGAATGAGGAGGAAAAAAAGGCCCTTTCCAAGCAGATTGTAGACCTTGCCCTTCTTTCCCAAAATTTACTGAAAGGAAAAGATTTAACTTCCTTTATCAAAAGAACTTATAAAGAATTGTAGCGGCAGCCGCACTGAATAATACTTATATTCTTATATTCTTCGATTCTAAGTCTCTTATTTCCTAATGATTAATTTTTTTGTCGCTAAGGGAATGCCTGAGACGGAAAGTTGATAAAAATAAGTACCCGAATTTAGATCGCCAATGAAAAATCGTCCTGATTGTTCATGGCGGTCTAAATTATATTCCTTCACCGAATTACCTAATATATTAAATAATCGAATCTTTACCTCCCGATTGGTTTTAATAGAAAATTCTATATTGATATAATCAATTGCTGGATTTGGATAAAAATTCGTGATTTCAAGAGTTGATCCGGAATATAATAAACCCTGGTCAGTTTCCTCAGAAAGGGGCTTAAACCCCATGATAGAAATTCCAATTAGGATAATAAAGAGTAAAGGTCTTTTCATTTTTCAACGATTTCAATGGTTTCGGTATTTATTTTCTCTGTTTGAGGTTCAATCATGTCCTTGGTAGGTTTTTCTCGGTCTCTCCAATTAAAGCCATCCAATTCTTGAATATCTTCCGTCCATTCCTCCGGTGGAATAAATTTACCTTCCGGCCTTGTAATAAACGTAATATTCGATACATTATTGTCTTTAAAAAATATTTTCATCTTTCCAGCTTCTACCCGGTTAAGCCCAGTGGTTTTTTCTTGATCATCCACCACATAATAAATGGATTCCCCATTTCCGTCGACATCCACCTTGGAAAGAGCATTATCTTCTCCAAAATACACCCACATTTTACGACCTTTTACTTGGTTGGCCTGCAATAGGGAGTCTTTGGAAATAACAAAGGCATGTCCACGTAAATCCATCTTGTTTAATTGTTTTTCAACCATGGTTAAATGGATAGTATCAGCCAAGATTTGGGAGTCTTGAGTCCATAAAATCGGCTTGGTATAAAAATTAATCAAGGAATCTTGATACCTGAGCGAATCACATTTTCCTGAAAAATCAGATTTAAAAATCAGCACATGATGGTAGGCGAAAAGAGTTCGAGAAGAATCCAATTTATTTTCAATTGAAACCAAGGTATCGGCCTTTAATAATAAGGTATCAGCATCCAAAATTGATTTCATCCAAGCATTTTTATACACGATAGATTCTCCTAAATCACCATCATAGTTTCCATGATCACCGTATAAAAAAACATCGTCTTTTTTTGAATAAAAGACCACATTCCCATTGGCTTTTCCTATTTTCTTATCAGAATCATATTGGAGGGTATCCCCTGTTAATTCAAAATCAGGCAATTTTGCGGTTGTCCGAGAAGAAAAATAGGAGGCCTTTGTTTGAGTATTATAGGTTCCAGAGCGGGTCATAACAGTGTCGGTCCGTGTGGTAATGGTGGTAGGACAAATAAA
>CAZXZK010000051.1:11964-15488 GCA_964645295.1 uncultured Cytophagales bacterium
TTTTTTAAATAAAAAATCCTTGGTAGTGGTATTATAAATACCTTCTACAGACCGCAAGACAGATTCTTCATTGGTTATGGTCGCATTTCGATGATAGGTAGCGAATTGCGTATTCATATCATAATCAAGTTGTTGGGTACGCAAAAGAATGGTATTATCGTCTAATTGTACCTTTCCAAGCATATAGGCTTTCTTTAAATTCCCATTATAAACCCCGGAATCTCCTGTAATAACAACGGTATCGGCTTGGATAATTTTTACCTTTCCGGATGCTCGGATAATATTGGTATTGGTTTCAAAAAGCGCCCTATTGCAATACATAACGACGTCATCCTGGTGTAAAACAACATGTCCAATCAATACTCTTTGGAGGGGTGTTCCTTTCAAAGAATCGGCATATTCTACAAAAATCGTACTTTGACCCTTGGCCGAACCAATGAAAAGCAATAGAACAGGAAGAATAAAAAACAGCCTTTTCACCATAGACCCAAAATTATGCAAAAAAATAATTTTATTATGGATTTTAACTTTATTTAAAATAAAAATTACATAACTTTAAATTATTTAAAATATACCTATCCATAAAAAATGAAATTAATTATACGAATTATCCTTTCTAAAACATTTCTAATTTCAAATCAAATCGCATTTGGACAATTAAAAGTCTCAACCTCAGGGAATACCAACCAAGCAGAGCCTTCTTCTATTTTAGAATTAGAATCGACTAATAGAGGTCTCCTTTTACCAAGAGTAAATGATCTAAATTCCATAGTTAATCCCTCCCCCGGACTTATTGTATTCCTTTCCTCTGAATCAAATTTATATTATTATAGTTCCAAAGGATGGACTTCAATCATTGCCATAGACACCTCCAAAAATTTGGCTAAAGGAAATAATTCCCTTAGTCATATCTTACCAGATCCAAACAACGGAGATGGAGAAAATAATTTTGCGATTGGGAATAATGCCCTTTCCCAAAATACTATAGGAAGATTCAATACTTGCCTGGGAAATAATTCTTTAAGAAATTTAATATCAGGATCCTATAATATTGGAATTGGAAATGCAAGTTTATTTAGTACCACTACAGGACTTTTCAATATTGCCCTTGGAGATAGTGCTCTATACATGAATACAGTAGGACAAAGAAATATTTCCATTGGTACGCTTAGCCTTAGAAATAATACCGGAAATGATAATACTTCCATCGGCTATAGTTCCATGAACAATAATACAACCGGTATTCGAAATACCAGCTTGGGTATGTTTTCAAATTATCGCAATCAAATAGGGAACCTTAATACTGGGATCGGTTTTGCTGCTAATTATTCCAATGTATCTGGAAGAAATAATGTGGGTATTGGCGCTGTTTCCTTGAGAAATAATCAGAGTGGTTCTTATAATATTGCAGTAGGTGATTCAGCGGCTTTCTCCCAAATTTCTGGAAATAATAATATTGCTATCGGGTCAAAAACTGTTCTTCCAAATACTTCCGATTCTTATCAATTAAATATCGGAAATGAAATTTATGGAAAATATGTTGGTGACCCCAATCATTCTGTTCAAATAGGGATTGGAAAAAATAATCCGGATGCTACCTTGGATATCAATGGGGATTTAAAAATTTCAGGTACGAATGCCAATTTAATCATTGAAAGAGGGCCTAATAGCCTTGCAGGCACTGTCAGCCTAGACCAAACAGGAGCGGCAACCGTATATAATTCAAAGGTTACTGCAAACTCCATTATATTCCTTACCTCCCAAAATAATAATTCTGGCGGTACGTTTAGGGTCACGAATATAAATCCTGGAGTATCTTTTAGTATTGAAACAAATGATAATTTTACATTTGAAAATTCAAAAATCGGCTATTTAATCATCAATTAAATGATTCCTTTGCAAATCTTGGTCGAAAAGATCTCTTTTCTAAATCAAAAATTTCTATCTTTGGAAAATAATTGATTCCCATGGTTCATGAACGTTTTTTATCATATATTTCAGATAATCAGCTATTCAGCCCAAACCAAAAGATTCTTTTGGCCATTTCTGGTGGCATGGATTCCATTGCTATGGCTCATTTATTTCAAGAATCAAGATTGAATTTTGGTATTGCCCATGTGAATTTCGGATTACGAGGAGAAGAATCAAAAGCGGATGAGGAGTATGCTAGATCCTTGGCAAAAAAATACAAAGTAAAATTTCACTTTACCCAATTTGAAACGGAAGAATTTGCCCAAAAAGAAAAAATTTCAATACAAATGGCCGCAAGATCCTTGCGTTATCAATGGTTTGAAGAGATTAGAAAACAATTCAACTATGATTATATCGCCTTGGCGCACCACCAGGCAGACTCAGCAGAAACCGTACTATTAAACTTGGTAAGAGGAACCATGGTATCCGGACTCAAAGGAATCTTACCCAAAAATCAGTATTTAATTCGTCCCATTTTATTTCTTCAAAAAGAAGAAATTATGGATATTTTAGCCGAAAATCGTTTAGGATGGAGGGAGGATTCTAGTAATTCTTCTACCAAATACAAACGCAATTTCATTCGACATGAAATTCTTCCTCTTTTAAAAGAATTAAATCCGAATATTGAAGAGACCATTCAAAAAAATGCCCAAAAAATTTCTCTTGTGGAATCTTGGATAAAAGAAGAATTAGAAAAATGGAAAAAGGAAAATATTCAAGAAACGAAAGAAGGAATTTATATTAAATTTATTCAAGATAATTCATCGAAAAATAAAGTGCTTTTTTCAGAATATTTACATGATCTGGGTTTCCATTCAGATCAAATAGAAAAATTAATTCATCAAGATATAACCGACACAGGTAAGATCATGGATAGTCCTTTCTATCAATTGAATATTGATCGTATACATTATTTGATTGTCCCAAAATCCTTAAATGAATTTCAGCCGACAATCATCGAAGAAGGAACAAAAGATATTGTTTTGAACGATTTCAAACTAAAGATAACATTCCAGGATTATGATTCAAAAATAAACTTAAATCAGGGAGATAAGGTAGCAATATTGGATGCGGATTTGGTACAATGGCCCTTGGTCATTCGTACAGTAGCGGAAGGCGATTGGTTTTGTCCACTCGGCATGAATACTAAAAAATTAATATCAGATTTCTTAACGGACAAAAAAATACCTTTGCTAATTAAGAAAAAAACTAAAATTCTACTGTCGGGCCATTCAACAATTTGGCTAATTGGGCATCGAATCGATAACCGCTATAAAGTGGGAGAGAATACGAAGAAAATAATGATAGCAACAGCCGCGCTGTAAATGTAAAAGAGCTGTGAAAATAAAAAAAAAGTTTAAAAAAATTTGTTTAAAAATGAAATTTAGAATAATTTTAATCTAATTTTAGGCCTTAACTTAAGGGAATTATTACCACTTTATTATTACCACTAATTAATATGAAAAAAAATTTCCTTTGTTTAGCATTATTTTTTTTCGGAATATTTTTCCAATTAAGTGCTCAAATAAAAATTTCTACAGAGAACTCTCAAG
>CAZXZK010000052.1:0-12022 GCA_964645295.1 uncultured Cytophagales bacterium
AGTTGGTTAGAATACATGCCTGTCACGCATGGGGTCGCGGGTTCGAGTCCCGTCCGGACCGCCAATTAAATAAAAGCTTTTCAAAGAAATTTGGAAGGCTTTTTAATTTTAATAGGTAAAATAAGATAAATAAATTTTACCAATATCCTTTTAGGAAATCACCAAAATTCGGTTTATTTTTGGGGCGGGTGGTGGTGGCTTTATTATCGCCCAAATTATTAAAATTCAACCTATTTTTTATGAAAAAATTATTTTCAATTTTCTCTCTTCTTACCATAGTTTTTCTTTCAATCCCTTCCTTTTCTCAAATAAATTATACCATGGTTATAGAAGGCTTTGATTGGGGCCCTCATGTCAATAAGGTAATCTTAGAATCCCAAAAAGAATTGGAAAAAGTTGATATGAAAGACTTTTCCGTTAAAGTAACACGATCATCCCTGACAGATGACCCAATTCCAGAAATGTTTGCACCATTCAAATCCGGAACCAGAGAGGTAATCAATGCTTTTGTCTCCGATCATAATGGTAACCCAATTTCAAATGGAAACCATATTACCCTCGTACTAGCTGTTGCCCCTAATAATTATTTAGGTTCTGCTATTCAATATTTCCCAGGTAAAGGAGGAAATAAATGGATAAACTATCAGTTAGATATCAAACAAAATTCTTCTAATTTTACCTGGAATAAGGAAATTAGAAGAATCATTCCAATCCTTGATGATTTTGATTTATCGGGTAAATTTACCCATAAAGATATAAACCTTTCCTACGCTTCCTATAATCCCGTAAGAAAATCGGGGAAAGCACCCTTGCTTATTTGGTTGCATGGAGGGGGAGAGGGTGGAACAGATCCATCTATCGCAGCTATTGGAAATAAGGCTGTCAATTATGCCTCAAAAGATATTCAATCTATTTTTGGTGGAGCTCATGTTTTAGTTCCTCAAGCACCAACCTATTGGATGCACAGCGCCACCGAAAGGATGACGACAGGAAAAACCAATGATATTTACAATGAAGCCCTAATGGAATTAATTAAAATGTATGTATCAAAAAATAAAGATATCGATACCGATAGAATTTATATCGGAGGCTGTTCTAATGGGGGCTATATGAGTCTTCGACTAATCATTAATAATCCAGATTATTTTGCAGGTGGATTTATTTCAGCCCTAGCATTTTATTCTGAATTCGCCTCTGATGCCCAGATTGAGTCTATAAAAAATGTACCTATATGGTTTGTACAATCAAAAGATGATCGAGTTACCGATCCACAAAAGACTGCTGTGCCTATTTATCATCGTTTGAAGAAAGCTGGTGCTGAAAATGTTCATTTTACCTTCCCAGACCACGTAGTTGATATTACCAATCAATATGGCGGGAATTCCTATCATTATGATGGGCACTGGTCTTGGATTTACCTGCACGCCAATGAAATGAGATTTGATTTCGACGGTTCCCCAGTAAAAGTAAATGATATGCCAGTTACCATCATGCAATGGTTGGCTGCTCAATCAAAATAATTAATAAAGATTCTTTTCAATAATCTCTTTCCAATGATAATTAGATTTTTCAATCTCATTGGAAAGAGAAATATCTTGACTTTCCTGGTTTTCTATTCTTGAATTTATTAAAGCGGATAAATATTTTTCAATATTGCACCCCCATGTTTTTTAATAATAAGGCCTTCCGCTGCAAGTTTTTCTAAATCTTGACGAATAGTGCCCCCTCTTACCTTAAAAATTTTAGCTTGCTGATTAACCTTCGCTGAGCCAGCTTCTTTTAGGTAATTTAAAATTCTTTCTCTTCTTTGATTCGAAAATACAATTATTTGGCCGTCACACGGTTCATCTTTGGTAGTACGAGATGCATCATGACTAATGCTAATAAGTAAGCAGAACCACAAACCATGAATATGATATTATAACCTGTATTCAAGGCGCCAATATTCTTATAATAATCTAAAATGATACCTATAAAAACAGGGAATAAAACACCTCCTACTGCTCCTGCTAAACCACCAATTCCAACAACTGAACTCAAAGCAGATTGAGGGAACATATCGGATGCAGTAGTAAATATATTGGCAGACCATGCCTGATGAGCAGATGCTGCCAAAGAAATAATTAATACAACTGTCCATAAATCATTTGCCCATTGAATCGTAATGATTGGTAAAGTACACAAAGCAATAATTAAGAAAGCTAATTTTCGAGCTTTGTAGATAGGTTGACCTTTTTTGATAAAATATCCAGATAAATACCCTCCTCCAATACTACCGACGGTGGTACAAGTATATAGGAATGCCAAATGGATACTCGGTG
This sequence comes from uncultured Cytophagales bacterium, assembly GCA_964645295.1. Taxonomy (GTDB): domain Bacteria; phylum Bacteroidota; class Bacteroidia; order Cytophagales; family Spirosomataceae; genus CAZVFE01. The sequence continues at coordinate 2,322 of CAZXZK010000052.1, forward strand.
TTTTTAAATCTAAAGCGAAAATATTCGCAAAATAACCAGGAATCCAAAATAAGAAGAACCACCAAATTGGGTCTGTCATGAATTTTCCAATAATGAATACCCATGTTTGCTTCATGGTGAATAATTCTCCCCACGAATATTTTACAGGTGATTTTTTCTCTTCTTGCTCATCCTCATCGGATTCAATATAGGCAATTTCCTCTTGGGTTACTCCTTGTTTTTTTCTTGGGATTTCATAAAAGTACCACCAAGCCACTAACCAAATAAAACCAATTGCTCCAGTTATCACGAAGGCCTCTTGCCATCCATATGCTCCCAATATCCATGGCACCATGATGGGTGCTACCACAGCTCCTATATTCGCCCCTGAATTGAAAATCCCCGTTGCCAAAGCTCGATCTCTTTTTGGGAACCACTCTGCCACCGTTTTAATCGCAGCAGGGAAATTTCCAGATTCTCCTAATCCAAGACTTACACGGGCCATCGCAAATCCAAAAGTGGATTTTGCAGCTGCATGCGCCATTGCAGCAATAGACCAAACAATAATCGATATCGAAAATCCAACTTTGGAACCAATTTTATCGATGATTCTACCAAATACCATTAATCCTATCGCATAGGATGCTGTAAAGGCCATAACGATATAGGAATAATCCTTTTCACTCCAATTTAATTCTTCTTCTAAAGTAGGTTTTAATAATCCAATTACCTGTCTGTCTAGATAATTGATCGTTGTTGCAATGAATAAGAGGAATATAACAATCCATCTGTACTTTACTTTCATAGTTTTTTAGTTTTAAAATCCAATGGAATTTCCACCATCTACTGGTAAAGAAACCCCTGTAATATATTTTGAGGCATCTGATGCCAAAAATACTGCTGCTAATCCTATGTCTTTGGGTTTACCAAAATAACCCATAGGCGTTCTGCTCATTGCACGGTTTTTTCTATCTGGATCTGCATTCATTGCCCCCTTACTCATGGCTGTTTCAATAAATCCTGGTGCTATCGCATTAACCCTTACCCCAAACTTGCTCCACTCACTTGCTAATACCCTCACCAATCCATAAACCCCTGTCTTTGAACTTGCATAGGCTGCTACTCGATCAATTCCGTAGTAAGCGGCCATGGAAGATATCATAATAATAGACCCACCTCCTCTTTCTACCATTCCTTTGCCAACTTCTCGACTCAAAGCAAAAACCGCATTTAAGTTTGTATCAATGATATTTCCAAATTCATCATCACTAACTTCTAAAGCAGGTTTCTTCATATTTATACCCGCATTATTTACTAAAATATCAATTTTTCCATAAGTTTTTATAATTTCCTCCACTAATACTGGAATATTTTTTAAACCTGAAATGTCATTTACCCGATATTCTGCTCCTTTTCCTAAATAGTCAATTGCTTCCTTTAATTTTTCTATCCTCCGCCCTGTTATTATCACCTTGGCACCAGATTCAATCATACATTTTGCAATGTCTAACCCTATTCCAGTTCCACCTCCGGTAATTAATGCGATTTTATTTTCGAGACCAAATTCTTTCATCCTAACGTAATTGATAAATCCTAACTAATTCCTTCATTTCCTCTAAATTCCTTTCTATCTTCCCAAATTGTATTTCTTTTTTAGAAAATGTTTGAAAATATAATAAACAGGCATCCCTCCAATTTTCTGCCTCTCTGTATTGTACGGCCAACCTCCCCTTAATATCTTCAAACATTTCTTGATCTATCTCTCCTTCTAAACCATTCCATTCCTCTTGTAGCCCCTTAACCTCATTTACCCCTTTGAAATAACGATAACATAATTCTTCCCACAAGGTCCTTCCAGTACTTAATTCTTGATTCCAGCCAATATGATGAAACCATAATAAATAATTTAAATCCATCCTTTCAGGATCAGAAAATTCTTTTTGTACCTCAGGATGGTATTGAGAAATCGCATTGGATCCAGCAGCCAATCGGTTAAATCCTAATCCTTTTTCATCCGCACGATGATAATAAATGGACGTCCAATCCGGCCTTGCACTCCTTTCCAACCACGGCTCCGGACCAAAGTGAATTCCTTGTCCCATAATATGATGCAATCCCAATGGTGTAGTAAAATTCACATATATTTGCCTTGAGCGAACTAATATATCCTCTACTGTTTCAACCACCTTCTTTTTCTGATTAAAGGTTAAACCAATCCACTCCCTGGCAATTTCCTCTTCAGAAATGGTATAATCCCAGGCTAATTTTCCATATCCAAACCAATTCGCTTGCGACATCAAATGGCCTGTCCAATTTCTATCTGAACCCGTATTGGCAACTCCAGCCATCATCGTTAGGTCATGATTTCCTAGACTTCCATCAATCACTTTTCCCACAGTAGAACCTTTTCCTCGCTGATAGGTGTCCGCTTCCAATACTTCCTTATATACATTCGGTTGATAAACAATATTGGTGGAAAAACCGAGATATTCTTGTGTTATCTGAAATTCCATAGCCAAGGGGGTATGTTTCATAGCCCCAAATAAAGGAGAAAAAGGTTCCCTGGATTGAAAATCAATTGGCCCATTTTTTACCTGAACAATGACATTCTTCTTAAATTCTCCATCTAAGGGTTTAAATTCATCATAGGCTTGTTTAAATCGATCTCCATTCGGATCCGGACTATATACGAAAGCACGCCAAATGACGATTCCCCCAAAAGGTTCAACTGCCTTCGCCAGCATATTTGCCCCATCAGCATGCGTTCTTCCATATTCTTGCGGGCCAGGTTCTCCTTCTGAATTTGCCTTCACTAAAAATCCTCCAAAATCAGGTATATAATCATACACTTCTTTGGCTTTTTCCTCCCACCAGGCCATAACCTGAGGATCCAATGGATCAGAGGTTTTTAATCTTCCTAAAATTTTTGGAGAAGCAAAATTGATCGATAAAAATACTTGTATCCCATAGGGTCTAAATACTTCCGCTAAAGCCGCAACTTTTTCCAAATATTCCTTCGTTAAAAATCTGGCCGAAGCATTTACATTATTTACCGAGACAGCATTTATACCAATAGATGCATTTGCTCGCGCATAATCTGTATAACGGATATCCTTATTTTCAGGTAATTCATACCATTTCCATAAAGATGAACCCGCATATCCCCTTTCAATCGTTCCTAATACATTGTCCCAATGGTTCAACATACGAAATTTTATCTTAGGCTCTGATTGTATGGTTAATTTTGCTAAATCCTTCCCTAATTTAATTTGTTTTAATAATTCAAAACTGCCATATAAAATCCCCTTTTCATTAGAAGAAAATATGACAATTCTACCTTCCTTTTCAATAATCTTGAATCCATCAGGCTTAATTTTTTTATCTATTTCGAATAAAATACTCGAACCTTCCTTTCTAATCTGTGGCGATTTACCCAACATCCCTCTTAATCCAGCAGATAATTCATTTTGAGCTGTTAATATTATCGAATTTTCAGGCCAATTGCTTCCTATAGACCCACAATATTCGAAGTATTTTTCTGGATTTTCTATTGGCGTGAATTTTAACCAAAGACGATAGCCATCATCCGCTTTTACATGAAAAAAAAGAAAAATAAAACTTAAAAATAGAACTACTTTTTTCATTTTAAATAGGTTTTTATGGCATATTCAAGTCCCCGAATTTCTGCTAAGGCTTTTAACCTTCCAATTGCTGAATATCCAGGATAACTTTTTTTATGAAAGTCATCCAAGATTTTTAATCCATGGTCTGGCCTCATGGGTATAAAGACATTTCCTCGTCTTCTTTCCTCTAATAATATTGACTTTATTAATTCATAAAATTCTACATCTCCCTCTAAATGTCTTGCTTCGTGGAAAACCAACGGACTTTCAGATTCTCTTTTCGTCGTCCTTAAATGTAAAAAATGAACCCGATTGGCATATTTTTTAAATAATTCATTGATATTATTGTCTGGTCTTACACCTAATGAGCCTGTACAAAAAGTAATACCATTGCTAGGGTCATCATAAGCTTGCATCAATTCTTCCAAATCTTTTTCCGTACTGACCACCCTAGGCAATCCTAATAATGGCATGGGTGGGTCATCCGGATGAATACTTAATTTAATTCCTAATTTTTTCGCCATAGGTCCTATCTTTTGAATAAAATAAAAAAGATTTTCTTTTAATTCCCTAGCTCCAATTTCTTTGTATTCATTTAGTAATTCTTGAAAATTCCCTAATTCAAAGGCCTCTTCTGAACCCGGAAGTCCTAACAATATGGTATTTTCTAATTCTTTTTTCTCTTCTGATTTAAGTTTAAAAAATTTCTCTTCCGCTTTTCGGATGATGGCCTTCGAATAGTCCTTTTCAGCATCTGGTCTTTTTAATATAAATAAATCAAAACAGGCAAAGTCTACCATATCGAATCTTAAACTTTCAGACCCATCCTGGAAGGTATATTGAAGATTGGTTCTAGACCAATCCAATACAGGCATAAAATTATAACAGACAGTATAAATACCTTCTGCTGCTAAGTTTTCCAAACTATGAATATAATTTTCTATAAGCTTGTCTCTACCAGGAAGTCCTTTTTTGATATCCTCATGTACCGGTAAACTTTCAACAACCAGCCAATGAAGAGAAGATTTTATGTGGTTATCTTTTTCGATTATTTTTTTTCTTTCTTGAATCTGTGCTCTCGTCCAAATCTCTCCAACTGGGATTTGGTGAAGGGCTGTCACAATACCGCTACAACCGGCCTGACGAATATGCATCAGTGGTACGGGATCTTGCGGCCCAAACCAACGCATGGAATGAATCATATAAAATAGGTTATTCTTTTTCTAGGTAATCTTCCAACCATTCTTTTCCAGCTTCCAATGCTATTGCAGCTCCTAGACTGGCCACAATACTCGTCAAACTTTCCCCTGGTTGTAAAATTTTATCCTCCCTTTCATTTTCCTCTTCCTCCTCACCGCTAAATAAACTATACAATAAATAGCCACCTGCTAATATTCCCCCAGCAATCAAGGCAGTTTTTGTCCCATTAATTACCTGCTCACTAATTTCACTAACCTCCGTATTCAATTCTTTTTCAATAGAAGTGAGTTTAGATTCCAAGCTTTTTCTAGTTGAATTTGAAATAGCCATTAGCGTTTATTTTTTTGATTTTTCATGAAAATAAAGGATAGTAAAATCGTTATCCCACCAATGATAAAATATCCGACAAACTTACTTTCTAACCAAATATTCAGTATTTGAGATAAGCCAAACAAGATAAATAACAGACCAATAATGAAAAGCCCTGCTATCAATAAAAATGAAAATATTCGATTAAATATTCCTTCTAGGGTTTCTTTGAAATCAAGTTTGATTAATTCAATCCTTGTTTCGATATATCCTTTTATTAATTCTATTAATCGGTTATTTTCAAAAAAACTCATTATCTCTGCATTAATTTGGCCTCAATCGAATGTTGAGTATGAGGTACCAAAAGTAAGCGATCTTTAGAAATCAACTTTCCCGTAACGATACATACCCCGTAGGTTCCATTTTTTATTCTAATTAACGCTTTTTCAAGATTATCTGCAAATTTTTGTTGCCTTCCTGCCAATTGGTTCATGGATTCTTTTTCAGCTGTATCTGCTCCATCTTCTAAAATTTTAGAATTGGATGCTGTATCGTCGGTTCCGGAATCATTCTTTTTGGATAATGATTCCATCAGGTATTGTAATTCTTTTTTGGTTTCAGCCAATTTTTGTTGAATGATTAATTCAAATTCTTTTAATTCTTCGGCTGAATAACGGTTTTTCTCCTCTGTCGCCATAAAATTTTAGGTTATAAAAATAGTTAATGGTATAAAATTTGTGCAAATATAATATTTAAATTATAATACTTTATCTTTCCAATATTATATTTTTTTCCTCCATTCAAATAAACCTTTGAGGGAGAGTCCTACAAATATAAGATATAAGGCCGAACTAGGAATTAAATCCTTATAAAAATATACGCCGGAATAACTGATATTGATGATTATCCAAAATAACCAAGATTCAATTTTCTTTTTTGCTTCAAGAATGGTGCCAAAGACACTGAGCATGGCCAAGGCTGCGTCAAAATAAGCTAAGCTAACATTTTCAAAAAAGTTTAAATGTATTTCTGCTAATCCATAGGCCAAAATCAAGCTTATCACTATTCCAAAGAATAAATAGGAACCTTTGGTCATTTCTGGTTTCCATTCTTCCTCTAATTTTTGCCATTTTACCCAACCAAAAATACTCGATAAGATAAAAAAGATTTGTAATTCCATGTCGGCATATAAACCTGCATCATAAAAAATGATCCCATAAAGTATAGCCGCGATAATATACCAAAACCAGGTCAATATATGCTGTTTGATGGATAGGTATACTCCAATCAAAGAGGAAATGACTGCAAAATATTCTAGGTATTCCATTTTTCAAAACTTTTGCAAAAATGAGTGATTTGGCATTTTCCACATTGGGGTTTCCTCGCCAAACAGATATATCTTCCTTGAAGTATTAACCAATGATGCGCCCTTGCAATCATTTCTTCCGGGATATTCTTTACTAATTCTTGTTCTACTGCAAAAGGTGTCTTAGCTTTCGGACCTACCAAACCTAGCCGGTGTGATACTCGAAAAACATGGGTATCTACCGCCATGGCTGGTTGATTGTAAATAACAGATAATATAACATTCGCAGTTTTTCTTCCCACCCCCGGTAAAGATTGTAAGTCCTCCATGGTGCCTGGTACCTCGCTATTAAAATGTTCAACTAGTTTTACCCCAAGGCCGAATAAATGCTTTGCCTTATTGTTTGGATAAGAAACAGATCGAATATACGTGAAGATTTCTTCTACACTCGAATTAGCCAAGGCCTCTGGATCAGGATAACGTTCGAATAGGGCAGGGGATATTTGATTGATTCTTTTATCCGTACATTGCGCTGCTAAAACCACTGCTAATAATAATTCAAATGGATTAGAAAATTTTAATTCTGTATCAGCTTGAGGGAATTCCCTGGAAAAATAGTCAGTAAATGCCTGATATCGTTCTTTTTTTAACATCTCAATAGCGTTTATATTCTTAACTTTGTACCAATGGAAATGTTTCTTCCAGGGGCAACATTATAAAATCGATCTCCAAAGGCGTTTAAATCTGGTCCCAAGGTATAGGTTAAATTGAAAATATTATCTATAAATAGCCAAGTATTAAATTTTAAATCTTTAATCTTCCATCCATAATCCAATTTAGGAAATTCGGCGGTATTAGCATCATTTAAATACATTTTCCCATTATATTGCATCTGAAATGACCAATTTATTCGGTCAGTTAATTTTAAAATTTCTGTCAAGAACAAGGATTTTTTTGCAATTCCAGGTATAAATTTCCCGGATTCCCTAAATTTAGCATCTTGAAGAGTCAGTGAAATAAGGCTGGTATTTCGATGGCCAGAATATCGTAGATTTGCTTCCAAACCTTTTTGAATAGACGAACCAACATTCCCATAATAATCACCCCCATCAGCGGCAGTTCGTATGGCAATCGTCTCATTTAAATTGAAATGATAAAGATTTATGGTCCAATCCATAGGAAATGTTTTTAGTTTCCCACGATAGATTATTTCCTGGTTCCATCCATTTTCAGATTTTAAATTTAAATCTAAAATTCCGGTACTCGGACGAATCTCAGCTATACTTGGTGGTGAAAAGCCATGGGATATTTTTCCGACCAAACTATGAAATTTAGAGGGGGAATAAACGAGTGATAGTCTAGGTGAAAGGATGGTCTGGTTGGCTTTAAATTCATAGTTTAAATAATTTAGGCTGGCAGAGCCGGTAAAAGAAACTTTAGAACTAATTTGGTAGTCTACCTGATTGAAATAGGTTAATTGCTGAATATTTGTATTTTATATTGTTTGTATGGTATCTTTTATTCCATAAAAATTCCCATAAGTAGAAGAATTGAATTGTCCAATTTGATATTCAATTCCACTGTCCCATGAAAAATGATGATTATCTTTAAAATGAATTACCGCCCTAGTTGAAAAATTCGGTTCAGAACGCTCCTCATAATTTCTAATAGAAGGATTGATAATTGAATTGACCTGAATGACATTTCCCCAATTCCAAGCCCACCGATTATTCCATTGATTTTCAAAATTTACTCCTAAAAATTGCGTTTCTGTATGGAGCCTTGCCTTTTGCTCAATGGCAGATTTATTTGGTCCAGCTGCAGGTCTGGCCTGTCTAGGATTCGTCAGGTACTGACTAAGATTTAATCCTCCTGGAGTTTCGTAGTTAAGTTTACTAGAAAAGGCAATTAAATTTATATTTCCGGCTTTTCTAAAAGGGTAATTCCCTTCAAAGGAAAAAAATATTCTCGATAAATCAGATTGTTCTCGATATCCTTTTTGCTTTTGAACTCCAATAAAAATACGATTATTACCAAAACGAATATCTGTATTTTGTTTGAATCCACCAATCGAATTATAATATTGATTTAAATCTATCGATGATTCTTTATTTGCTTGGGTATTCAATAAAATGGTTCCTCCTGTTCCAGACCCATATACCCCGCCGTTGGGTCCCTTGGCTACTAAAATACTCGAAAATAGGGCAGGGTCCAATACATTGAAATAGGTATTATTGCCAGCATCTGTTAAGGGTAAATTATTCCAATAAATTTTTACATTTCTTACCCCATAAGGGGCCCTTAAAGAAGAACCACGGATAGCTAATCGATAGGACCCAGGTGAACGTTCCTCCATTCTAATTCCTGGTTGAGAATTCAATGAATTTAATAAACTAGCACCATTATTGATGGATAAAATTTCTGAATTTATCCGCGAGATTGCATCCGGATTTTCCTGTAAAAAACGGGTTTTTTCAAAAGAAAAAATAGTGACTTCTTTTAAAACTTGAATGGAGTCTCGGTTTTGAGAAATTCCAATAAACGGGAGTATAAGGAGTATAAAGACGATTTTTTTCACACTTTAAATTTACGAGAAAAATGACGTAAACCAATGATAAAATGATTGAATAAAGTAGAGAGAAATCCAAAATGCTTTACATAAATCCAAAAACGTTCCATCAAAGATTCTTTCCAAAATTTTGTACTCATTCCTTCAGCCAAATATTTTGAAATAGGTTGATTGAATAAAACTATTTTTTTGGATTTTTTTAGTACCCTTATGCACCAATCCTGATCAGAAGATAGTCGGTATGTTAAATCAAATTTCGGAGAAAGGTCTTTTTTTGAAATAAAGGATTGGTGACAAACCACCATCCCTTTTTGATAGTCCTTCCAGGTTAATTTTTTTGGAAGAGCATGCGGGCTTATCACCGATCTTAAGCCAATTTCTTGAAAATGAGCATTTACATAGATGGTATCTGAATAAAGAACATCTGGAAAGCTTTGTAAAGAGCGGAGAATTTGGCCCAAAACTTGGTTATTTAAATGATCCCCTGCATTTAAAAATAACAGATATTGCCCAGATGAAAAACCAATACCTTTGTTCATCGCATCATAAATTCCTGCATCTTTTTCAGAATGAATTTTGGCAAAATGGTTAGCATATTTTCGAGCAATTTCCATGGTGCCATCGGTGGATTGTCCATCTATTAAAATATATTCATAATCACTTTTTATTTCTTGTCCAATTACAGACAATATGGTCCCTTCCAGCCATTTTTCAG
>CAZXZK010000052.1:12032-14705 GCA_964645295.1 uncultured Cytophagales bacterium
CTCACTAAAATTTTCTTCAACTTTTTTTCTTGCCTGCTTCCTTAAATCGTTTTCCAGCAGATATTGAATACCATTCGCTAAATCTTTTGAATCTTTATAGTCTGCTAAATACCCATTGATTTTATGATCAATCATTTCTGGAATTCCTCCCGTTTTGAAGGCGACTACCGGTGTACCACAGGCCATAGATTCCATTATCGTATTGGGGAGGTTATCTTCCAATGAAGGAAAAATTAAAATAGAAGAACTTTTATAAAATTCAATAAGATTTTCAGAAGGAATAAATTCATGAGTAATTAATTCGATATTCTCTTTTGATAAATTTATTTTTGTTGAATTTTTCCCAATTAAAATTAATTCCAATTGGTTTATTTTGAGATAATTTAAGGCCTCAACTAAATAATTAAACCCTTTTCTTTCGTCTAAAATATTGGCTGATATAAAAAGTAAACGATTGAATGGTTTTGTTTGAGAATCGAATTTGAATAGTTCTAAATTAATAGGATTTCCCAAAGTAATTATTTCTTTATTCCTCAAAATAGAACTTTTTACCGCCTTATTTCGAATCCAATCTGAACAGGCTATCAATATCATTTTCGACTTTGAAATAATTAATTCTTTGTTTTTCCAATTAAAATTTGAAATATCTTTATCCTTTGGATGTTTTAAATAGGCACAATTACCTGGTAAGTGACATCCTCCTGTAAAAATCCAAGAATCATGAAGAGTATGAAAAATAGTTTTTTTTGAATTCAATAATTTCTTCAATGATTCAAAAGAAATAGTCCCATAATTTATCCAATGTAAATGGATAATGTCAGCCTCTAAAACTGCAGGATGGTTATGTAAATCGAATCCGAAATAACTATTATTGAATTTAAATCTAACCTCTTTTGATTTTTCATTTGGTAGGAAGAATAACCTTTCTATAATGAAATAAAATTTTCTTCGAAATTTATCGAAGAAGGTTTTTGCAATAGGAATTGAATAGGAATAAAAATTATCAATAACGAATAATTTCACATCCATCCCATGGTTTTTTAGGGCATTAAATTGCCTTGAAGCGGCTATGCCCGCTCCCCCTTTTGAATCACTATATGAAATGATAGTAATTTTCAAGACTTCTTAGCTTTAATAATAAGGTAGGGAGAGAAGAATTTCCCCCTGGTTGGAACAAATTTAAATATTATTTTGAAAGGAATCCATAAAATAAATCGCATCATTTTTTTCCAAGCGGGCTTATTTTTTTGATCTTCCAGCCAAATGGTAAATTCTCCATTATAATCTACCTCAATATTGCTTAATTTTAAATCTTCACAGGTTTTTTTTAAATATTGTATATCCATACAAGGAAGATAATGTTTATTTAAATTCTCTTTATCAAAAAGTAATTGAAATAATCCATTATAGCCTCTTAAGTTTGGGAGAGTTATTAATAAATCCCCACCAACTTTTAAATAATTTAAATGCCTCTGAATGATATCTTTTGTATTTTCAAAATGTTCAATTAGCCCATTGGAAAATACCAAATCATAATTTTCCATTGGTTTATTTGATTCATTGAATAAATCTACTTCCAATAAAGAAACGGATTCGAATAATTCATTTTTTTCTTCTAAATTTTTAGTGATTTCAGGAATTATTATATAATCCAATAAAGTGGAATCAACTCCCAGGTTTTTCTTTATCCAAATCGAATAATAACCAGGAAAACCTCCAATTTCAAGAAGTTTTTTGGTTGAATTATTTCGAATGATGATTTCTAACTCTTTTAAAAAAGGAAATTTATCAGGAATTTTGAAAATCAAATCAGTTTTATTATTCCAATAATTTTTCCAAAACTCTCTATTAGTGAGTTGATCGTTCATAAATTGAATAAATTTTTTATTCGGTCTATCTTTCCAACCTTAAAATTATTTTGATTAAAGGTAATTGTTTCATCCTTGATTTTTAGATTTCTATTGAAATTAATTATTCCTTTATGAATTCTTTCTGAATATTTTTTAGTTTTTCTTGAAAAATTGGTTCCCTTCGAATCGGTACCTGTATTATTTATCTTGGAAAATCTTGGTACAATACAGAAACGATTTAATTTAAAATTATGGTAGTTCCATTTAATGGCCCATGATTGTACTTTTCCCTCCTTACTTTTCTTCAACATATTATAAAAATCATTTCCTGCTCTATTAAATTCTTGCTGAATAATTTTATCTTTTTGAATATTTTCAAAATCCTTTATTTCCCAGTCAATATTTTCCCATCTATCTCTCCATGTTCCCCAGCCCCAGGATGAATGTCTATTAGTGGCAATCAATTGATCCTTTAGCTTTAATTTTTCATAACCAAATGAATATCCACTAATTGATCCAACATTTTTGTCTTCTTTATAGAAATTTAATCCATCATTCATGAATTCCAAAAAATCTTCTGAAAATTCCAAATCATCTTCTAATACTATGGCTGCCTGATATTCCTTAAAAATGGTGGATAATCCATCCAAAATATTGGTAACCAAGCCTAAGTTTTTTTCGCGAATAGTAAGGGTTACCTTATTGAACCCATCAATTTTTTCGATATAATCAACGATTTCTTGATCAATAATTTCTTGGTTTTTGGTAGGTTCTGGGCCAGGCAATCATTCGCGAAGGCATGACAGCCGTCGCTGCGGGTATG
>CAZXZK010000053.1:0-4590 GCA_964645295.1 uncultured Cytophagales bacterium
TGAGCAGATTCTAAGAAAATTTGATATGGATATTTAATTTTTGACATATAATTCTAAGGTTTGGGGAATATTAATTTTTCCATTCCAGGTACGTTGAAATTTTTCAATATAAATGATTTCTTTGGGAAGATATTTATTTTCTAACTTAGATTTGAAACCTTCCAAAATAATATTTTCAATGGTCTTATCTTTATTTATTTCCAAGGCAAGGCCTATTACTTCACCATATTTCAGATCTTTTTTAGGATAAAAAAAATATAAAATGGAAAGATTATTTTGATTTAAAATTTGATTGAGAATATTCTCGAGATTTTTTGGATCTATCTTTAATCCACCTGAATTGATGATAAAATCTTTTCGTCCTAAAATTTTAAATAGTTTATCTGATTTGAATTTTACCAAATCATTGGTTGAAATCCACTTTTTAGTATTTTGTAATTTTATTTTAAGGGTTTGATCTTTATTAGACCGAATAATTATTTTAGGTAAAACTTGGTAATAATCTGAATAATCCGGAGAAATCATTCTTAAGGCAATATGAGAAATCGTTTCGGTCATGCCATAGCTTGAGTAAACTGGAAAATGAAGCTTTTTTGTAGAGGCTAATAAATGATCAGGGAAACCGGCTCCCCCAATAATAACTCCTTTAGCATGAATAAAAACCTTTTCAAGTAATTCTTTATTTTGAGATAAATAATGCCATTGATTGGGCAAAAAGGAAGCAATATGGATTGGACTAGAAAGAGATTTTAAATCATTTATCAGATTTTCTTTAGGATCAAGAAGGATAACAGAATAATTCCCAATAATGGCTCTGATTAATACCATTGCCCCACCTACAAAATCAATAGGTAAACACAATAAGGCAAAATCTTCCGGACTTGTGCTAAAAAACGTATTGGTTCTATTAGCGGATTCAATAATTTCTTCTTTGGAAAATTGAATCATTTTGGGTTCACCTGTTGAGCCAGAAGTTTTAAAAGAAAAATGAGATTGATTTTCCCAACGAAGGTAAAAATCTTGTATTGATTTCTCAAAATCCGTTATCTCGAAAGAAAGACTGTACAGCTTATTGAAAATTTTCCTCATTTCATCTCGAATATTATAGCAATATTATACCAAATTTAATCAAACATTCCATAACTTAGTAAGTTAGAAAGGTATAATCTGAAAAGTTATAATATGTCTAAGAAAGTAGATGATCCTTTTTTAAACCCAATTGATAAAACAAAAGTTGCGGAAAATCCTGGTTTGTTGCCTTATGCACATACGGCAAGTTCAGCCATTATAAAACCGGAGGATTTAGGGAAACTAAAAGGGCGTTCTATATTGGCTATGAGACAGCAGACTGATCGCCAAATGAATCAGTTATATGAACAAATGGAGATTTTGGCAAAACAGGCAAAAGCTTTAGCGGAAAGAAAAGAAATAAGTGAGCGAATTTATGAAGCTACAGTAGGATTTGAACCAATCATCAACGAGACCTATTATCTCTATGAAAGAGAAAGTGGTGAGGATTTACTTTCTTTAGTTTCTCCGGAAGAATGGGGAAGGTCCTTTAAATATAGCCGCTATTTAGCAAAAGTGACCTTGTTGGCAGATCATACTTGGGATGTAGAATTTAACTTAAAAAACTATAAAGAATCAAATGAAGTCTAATTATAATTGGAAACCAATCAAAGAATACGAAGAAATTCTTTTTTCACAATTAGGAGGAATCGCTAAAATTTCTATCAATCGACCGCATAAACACAATGCCTTTACCCCTCAAACAGTAAAAGAAATGTCTGAAGCAATGGATCACTGTAGGCATGATGAAAGCATTGGGGTAATCATTTTAACAGGCGAAGGAGGAAAAGCCTTTTGTAGTGGGGGTGATCAAAGTGTGAGAGGACATGGCGGTTATGTAGGAAAAGATCAGGTACCTAGATTAAATGTGCTAGACCTCCAAAAACAAATTAGATCAATACCAAAACCTGTAATTGCCATGGTAGCAGGTTGGTCTATTGGTGGGGGACATGTTCTCCACGTAATTTGTGATTTAACCATTGCCGCAGAAAATGCTAAATTTGGGCAAACAGGGCCGGTTGTAGGATCTTTTGATGGTGGGTTTGGAGCTTCTTATTTAGCTAGAATTGTTGGACAAAAAAAAGCGAGAGAAATTTGGTATTTATGTGATAAATATAATGCACAAGAAGCTTTAGACATGGGATTGGTTAATAAGGTTGTGCCATTAGATGATTTGGAAAAAACCACCATTGAATGGTGTGAAAAGATTTTAGAGAAAAGTCCTATTGCCTTAAGAATGCTAAAATCAGCATTTAATGCGGAATTGGATGGACAAGCCGGAATTCAGGAATTAGCTGGAAATGCTACTTTATTGTACTATTTATCTGAAGAAGCAAAGGAAGGAAAAAACGCTTTTATGGAAAAGAGAAAGCCAGATTTTTCCAAGTTTCCGAAATTTCCTTAAAACTATAAAGTATAAAAGATGAATTATTGGATAGTAAAATCAGAACCTTTCAAATATTCTTGGGATGATTTCGTTAAGTTAGGTAGAGACCATTGGGATGGTGTAAGAAATTACCAAGCAAGAAATAATTTGAAAGCAATGAAAACAGGTGATTGGGTTTTTTTCTATCATTCTAACGAAGGATTAGAAATAGTTGGTATTGCTGAGGTTGTAAAGGAATTTTATCAGGACCCAACAACTGAAGATGAAAGATGGGTCGTGGTAGATTTAGTACCTAAACAAAAGCTTAAAAACCCTGTTAAGCTAACAACCATTAAATCTGACCAACGATTAAATAATCTTGCTTTGGTAAAACATTCTAGATTGTCTGTTTCACCTTGTACAAAAGAAGAATTTGATGTAATAATAAGTTTATCAGAATAGTTTATGAAATTGGTAAAAATCTTTGCTGTTTTAAGTGTTCTATACTTTGGAATTGGTATAGCTTTTTCCCAAGCACCTACCCAACGCTATGAGATTTATACAAATACAAAAGATGCTGGAATTTTTCCAATTCCATTAGATGAAAATGGAGTAGCCAATCTCGTCCATGACTCTAATACTGAATTTACTTTAGAAAAACTGAATGTTGACTTTCGTTTAAATTGGAGAAAAACTGCTGAGATTGAAAGAAACTTGGATTTTGTTCGTCATAGCTATGATGGAAAATACATTAGTTTATTGTTTAGTAGATTCAAAACGAATTATTATTTAGTCTTCCGATTTGATGTTAGTACTGGTAATTTTCAGCGATACGAGATCTATTCTGTGGATCGAATGGAAATTTCAAATTTTGAGGTATTAAACAATTCCATATTTATAGGTGGAGTGGTTCATGACCAACCCGTTATTTTATTCACTGATTTAAATATGAAGAAAACTTTTCTTTTACCTTCTGTCGTGAAAAGAAATGCAGAAATTCAATCCATGGAATTGGATACCAAACAGGAATTAATCTATGTTACTTATAGTTTGGGGAACCGTCCGAAAAATTACCAATTAGTTGTCCGCTCCTTTGATGAAACGGGTACGCAAATCGCCCAGACTGTTATGGAACCAAGTGATGAATTTGCTTTAATGAATGCAAAAACAACACAAATAAATGATTCTTTACAGGTAATTGTTGGAACATTTGGCCATAAATCAACGATTGGTTCGAATAAGGGACCAACCTCCCAAGGATTATACTTTAATTCCCTGATAGATGGCCAATTAAAGTTTTCTAAATTTTATAGTTTCACTTCTTTTGATAATTTCTTTAATTTTTTACCGGAGAAAGAAAAAAACAGAAAGGAAAGAAAAATTCAAAATAAAGCAGAAAAAGGAGAGGATTTACGTTTGGATTACCGAATGATTTTGCATAATGTAATAAAGAGAGATGATAAATTTTTAATAATAGGAGAGGCCTTTTATCCGCAATATAATAATAATAACATGGGTGGATTTGGGAATCCATTTTTCTCTCCATTCGGATTTGGTTTAACACCTTTTTCCTTATATAATCCATTTATACCAATCGGTAATCCTTTCTTTTGGGGATATGGATATTACGGACTTTATTCTCCTTTTTCAAGTTATTATTCACCATTTGGTTATCGTTCATATGGCGCCAATGGGATGAATGGACAATTTGCTGGTTGGTTATATACCCATGCTATTATCGCTGAGTTTGATTCGGAGGGAAATTTACTTTGGGATAAATGTATTGGTTTGAAAAATTCAATAGAACCCGTCTTAACAGAGAAAGTGGTGGCCAATATAGAGGGTGAGGATATTTATTTGTCCTATAATACCGAAAATTCAATTATTACCTTAAAAATAATCGAAAATGGAAATTACGAAATGGTGAGTTCGCAGCCAATTTTTGATGAAACGAAGATAGGGCGAATAAGGCGACAAGATAAACCTAGTTTAAAACATTGGTACGGGAAAAATTATATCGCTTCTGGAATTCAAACACTATCAGATGATACCGGTAGAAGAAGTGTATTTTATCTGAATAAAATTATTATCGAATAATTTCAACTTATTCCAGCCCTTTTCTTGAAATCAAGGTATTTTTCATTAAAGAAACGATG
>CAZXZK010000053.1:4600-6427 GCA_964645295.1 uncultured Cytophagales bacterium
AACTCCTTTTGGTACTGGCGTAATATAGGAAGCTTTTTCGGCTGCATCCTCAAATTTAACATCCCCTTTTAGGGCAAAACCAGATTTCTTAGTGGGGTCTACCACTCTTGTAAGACCAACGTCAATCACCACCGCGCCTGGCTTAATAAATTCTTTTGTAATAAATTCAGGTTTTCCTAGGGCAGCTACTAAAATATCTGCAGTAGCACAAACCTCTGCTAGATTTTTCGTTCTTGAATGGGTTAAAGTAACGGTGGCATTTCCATAAGGGTGATTCCTTTGCATAAGAATGGACATTGGTAAACCAACAATTTGAGATCGGCCAACAACCACACAATGTTTCCCAGAGGTTTCAATATTATAATATTCCATTAAATCAATCACCCCTTGTGGGGTGGCTGAAATAAATGACGGTAATCCTTTAGCCATTCTTCCTATATTGATTGGATGAAAACCATCGACATCTTTTAGTGGATCAATAGATTCCATTATTAAATCAGGATTAATATGATCTGGGAGAGGTAATTGAACAATTAAACCATCCATTTCTGGATTATTATTAATTTTATTTATTTCCAATAAGAGATCTTTTTGTGATATGGAGGGATCAAATCGAAGTAGGGTAGAATCAAATCCTAATTCTTCACAAGATTTAACCTTATTGGCCACATAGGTTTCAGAAGCCCCATTATTACCCACTAAGATTGCAACTAAATGTGGAGGTCGTGAGCCATCCTTGGTAATTTCTTTTACCTCTTCGGCTATTTTTAGTTTTAATTCCTCTGCAACGGCTTTTCCATCAATAATTATTGCCATAATAAATTTATTTAATACTTAGAATTTTAGGATTGAAGAATTTTAAACCGAAGAAAGATAGTCTTTTAAATAAAAAATATCAAGGAGTCCTATTTTCAATTGGTTTTTCTATTGTGTCTTTTTTAAGAACCTAATTGCAAACATTTCTCCAAAGTTAGTTCTTCTGGAATAATATCTTTCGGAATTTTAACATTTCTTTTTCCAATTTGAATATATGGGCCATACCTACCATTCAGAATACGGACATTCTTATTTTCGTCAAATTCTTTAATTAAATTATTGGATTCTGTTTTCCTTTTGGCCTCAATAATTTCAATCGCTTTTGCAAGATCAACATCCTCCAATTTAAGGCCCTTTGGCAGCGAATAATATTTATTTAAATGTTTCACATAAGGACCAAAACGACCTTTTCCCGGGCAAATTTCTGCGTTTTCATATTCCCCAATTATGGCATTCGCTTCGGCTTCTTTTTGTTGATTCAAAATTTCAACGGCTTCTTCAAAACTGATAAAATAGGGGTCATATTCTTTCGGTAAGGATATGAATTTTTTATCATATCGAATATAAGGACCGTACCTACCTTCACCAATTACCAAGGGTAGTTCTTCATAAATACCCAGTTCCCTAGGTAGTTTGGGTCTTTCAAATAAAACTAATGCCTCATTTAGGGTAATTGATGCGATATTTTTCCCTTTGGGAATATTGACATAAATAGGCTTTTCTTCATCCTCAGAATCCCCTAATTGAACATATGGACCAAATTTTCCGATTTTTGCAAAAATTGATTTTCCACTATCAGGATGATGCCCTAATTCGCGGATAGATCCAGTTTCACTTCGTTTAACGGACTCGGCATCTTCAATCGATTGATGAAAATCTTGGTAAAAATTTTTGATCATTTGTGTCCAAGAAAGTTTACCTTGAGCTATCTCGTCAAATTCATCCTCCATATCGGCAGTAAATTTATAGTCAATAACCCCTTTAAAGTTTCCTTTTAAAAATTCTGTAACC
>CAZXZK010000053.1:6438-8572 GCA_964645295.1 uncultured Cytophagales bacterium
AAGGATAATTTGATTGAATCCCTTGAATTAGGTTCTCTATCTTCCTTTAAAACATAGGCTCTTTTGATGATGGTAGAAATGGTCGGAGCATAAGTGGAAGGTCTACCAATGCCTTTTTCCTCCAACGCCTTTACCAAAGATGCTTCCGTATACCTAGCTGGAGGCCTAGAATAACGCTGATTGGCTGTAAGATTATCTAATTCTAAAACTTCTCCGATGGCTAATGGTGGAAGCATGCTTTTATTTTCATCATCAGACTCCTCATCATCTGTGCTTTCTAAATAAACTTTTAAAAACCCTTCAAATTTAATTACTTCGCCTTCTGCCACCAAAATCGCTTGGTTTTTATAGGCTAAGGTTTTTTCAATTTGGGCATCCTCCATTTGTGAGGCGATGGATCTTTTCCAAATTAAATCATACAATCTTTTTTCTCGATTATCCCCGGTAATTATTTTATCTTGAGCAAAATCTGTTGGACGAATAGCCTCGTGAGCCTCCTGGGCACCTTGAGATTTAGTTTTAAACCTCCTCAATTTGGCATACATCTCTCCAAAATTTGAATGGATAGCAGATTTTGCATTATTTAATGCCTCTTCTGAAAGATTAATGGAATCCGTACGCATATAGGTTATCTTACCCGATTCGTATAATTTCTGGGCAATTTGCATCGTTGAAGCTACAGAATAACCCAATTTTCTTGCAGCTTCTTGTTGAAGAGTAGAAGTAGTAAAAGGAGCTGCAGGAGATTTTTTAGAAGGTTTTTTCTCTAAATTTTCTATCGAAAATTTTGCATCCTTACAAGATTCTAAAAAGGCCTTGGCTTCTTGTTCCGTAGAAAAATGACTCTTTAATTCAGCTTTTAAAATTTTGTTCCCATTTAATTTAAAATAAGCAGAAACTTTAAAATAGGAATCAGCCGAAAATTGATTTATTTCTTCTTCTCTTTCTACTACTAATCTAACCGCCACAGATTGTACTCGACCAGCAGACAAACCTCTTTGAACTTTTTTCCATAAAACAGGAGATAGCTCAAAACCAATCAGACGGTCCATGACTCTTCTGGCTTGTTGTGCATTAACTAAATCCATATCAATTTGACGTGGACTAGTAATCGCCTGTGTAATAGCTGATTTAGTAATTTCTCTAAAAACAATTCTTTTAGTATTTTCTTTTAAACCCAAGGCCTCAATTAGATGCCAAGAAATGGATTCACCTTCCCGGTCATCATCAGTTGCCAACCAGACTTCTTTATCCTTCGCCAATAATTTGAGTTCCTTAACAAGCTTTTGTTTATCAGAAGAAATAACATATTTTGGCTTAAAATTATTTTCTATATCAATGGCAGTATCTCCTTTGGTTGGTAAATCCCTCACATGACCATAGGAAGACTTTACCATAAAATCATTTCCTAAATATCCCTCAATTGTCTTTGCTTTTGCCGGAGACTCTACTATTACCAAATTTTTTGCCATACCTTGAGATTTTATTAGCGCTCCAAATATAAGTTCAAAATTTTGAAAATACCCAATAAATTTCGTGGTAAAATCAATATTGGTCAAAAAAAATAGTCCATTATATTTATTTAAATATAAATATTTAATGAAAAAAAAATCTTTTGGAAGGATTCATCATTTAGTTTAGTCTATTTCCAAAGAATATATTATTTTTGCCTTGAAATTTCGAAAATTATAAATAACAAATTCACTTTTAATATGGCTTTTGATATAGAAATGATCAAAGCTGTCTATGAAAGAATTCCATCTAGAGTAGAAGCAGCAAGAAAATTAACTAAAAAACCTTTAACCCTTACTGAAAAGATTTTATATAGTCATCTTTGGGAGGGAGAAGCAAGTACTTCTCATGAAAGGGGTAAGTCTTATGTAGATTTTGCGCCTGATAGAGTAGCCATGCAAGATGCAACGGCTCAAATGGCTTTATTACAATTTATGCAAGCTGGAAGACCTCAGGTAGCAGTTCCATCCACCGTACATTGTGACCATTTAATTGAGGCAAAAGTAGAATCTAATGAAGATTTAAAGGTTGCTGTAGATAAAAATAAAGAAGTTTATGATTTCTTATCGTCTGTATCTGATAAATACGGGATAGGTTTTTGGAAGCCAGGAGCTGGAATTAT
>CAZXZK010000053.1:8582-14552 GCA_964645295.1 uncultured Cytophagales bacterium
TTTCCCAGGAGGGATGATGATCGGGACCGACTCTCATACAGTAAATGCTGGTGGTTTAGGAATGTTAGCCATTGGGGTTGGTGGAGCTGATGCATCTGATGTTATGGCAGGATTGGCCTGGGAATTGAAATTTCCAAAGTTAAT
Organism: uncultured Cytophagales bacterium; assembly: GCA_964645295.1. Classification (GTDB taxonomy): domain Bacteria; phylum Bacteroidota; class Bacteroidia; order Cytophagales; family Spirosomataceae; genus CAZVFE01. The sequence continues at coordinate 8,727 of CAZXZK010000053.1, forward strand.
TGGCGTTAAATTAAAAGGAAAATTAAATGGTTGGACCTCTCCAAAAGATGTTATTCTAAAAGTAGCGGGCATTCTTACAGTAAAGGGTGGTACTGGCTGCATTGTGGAATATTTTGGGGAAGGAGCAACCTCTATGTCTTGTACAGGAAAAGGAACCATTTGTAATATGGGTGCAGAAATTGGTGCAACTACCTCCACCTTTGGATACGATGATTCAATGGCTAGATATTTAGAGTCTACCGGAAGAGCAGATGTAGCAAATTTAGCCAATGGTATTAGAGAACATTTAACGGCTGATCCAGAAGTCTATGCAAATCCAGAAAATTATTTTGACCAAGTTATTGAAATTGATTTAGATACTTTAGAACCTCATTTAAATGGTCCATTCACTCCAGATTTAGCTACTCCTATTTCAAAAATGAAAGAAATGGCTGAAAAAAATGGATGGCCAACAAAAGTGGAAGTAGGATTAATTGGTTCTTGTACCAATTCTTCTTATGAAGATATCTCTCGAGCAGCCTCTTTAGCCAAACAAGTAGCTGAAAAAGGCCTTAAAACAAAAGCCCAATTTACTATCACTCCAGGTTCGGAACAAGTTCGTTATACCATTGAAAGAGATGGTTTTATTGATACTTTCCATCATATTGGAGCCACCGTTTTTTCCAATGCTTGTGGACCTTGTATTGGACAATGGGCAAGACCGGGTGCAGAAAAAGGAGAGAAGAATACCATTGTTCACTCATTTAATAGAAATTTTGCCAAGAGAGCCGATGGCAATCCGAATACCTATGCTTTTGTGGCCTCTCCTGAATTAGTTACTGCCCTTGCAATTGCAGGTGACTTATCTTTTAATCCATTGACAGACACCTTAGTGAATGAAAAAGGTGAAAATGTAATATTAGAAGCTCCTGTAGGGGATGAACTACCATTAAAGGGATTTGCTGTAGAAGATGCTGGATACCAAGCACCTGCAGAAGATGGTTCAACAGTGGAAGTGATCGTATCACCAAATTCTGATAGATTGCAGTTATTAGAACCCTTTAAAGCTTGGGAGGGAAGTGATATTTCTGGCTTGAAATTATTGATTAAAGCAAAAGGTAAATGTACCACAGACCATATTTCTATGGCGGGTCCTTGGTTAAAATATCGCGGCCACTTGGATAATATCTCAAATAATATGTTGATTGGTGCTGTTAATTATTTTAATGAAAAAACTGATCATGTAAAAAATCAATTAACAGGAGAATATGGAGCTGTACCGGCAACTCAAAGAGCCTATAAAAATGCTGGTATTGGTACAATCGTTGTTGGAGATACCAATTATGGAGAAGGTTCTTCTAGAGAACATGCAGCCATGGAACCTAGACATTTAGGAGTAAGAGCAGTTTTAGTAAAATCATTTGCTAGGATACATGAAACTAACCTTAAAAAACAGGGAATGTTAGCCCTTACTTTTTCCAATGAAGCAGATTATGATAAAATTCAAGAAGATGATGATATTTCGATCTTAGGACTTACTTCCTTTGCCCCAAATAAAAATTTGGTGATTGAATTAACGCATAAGGATGGTAATAAAGAAAGCTTTGAAGTTAATCATTCATATAATCAACAACAAATTGAATGGTTTAAGGCTGGAGGTGCCTTAAATATTATTCGGGCTTCGGTAAAATAAATTATTCATAAATTTTTTAATAAGGTGCAATTTTTCTAATTTTGCACCTTATTCATTTTTAGAACTATTTAAAATGGCGTCTTTAAATCCTGTAAAAATCTTTTCTGGTGAAAATACTCGGTATTTGGCTGAGAAAATTGCGAAATTTTATGGAAAAGATTTGGGAAAGACAACAACTTTACATTTTTCTGATGGAGAAATGTCTCCAAGCTTTGATGAATCTGTAAGAGGTTGTGATATATTTATCATTCAATCTACTTTTCCGCCTTCCGATAATTTAATGGAATTATTATTATTGGTAGATGCTGCTAGAAGGGCTTCTGCTCATAAGGTGGCTATTGTTATTCCTTATTTTGGTTATTCCAGACAAGATCGGAAAGACCGCCCAAGGGTAGGGATTGGAGCAAAATTAGTAGCAAATCTTTTAACCGCTGCTGGTGCAGACAGGTTAATGACGATTGATTTACATGCTGGCCAGATACAAGGTTTCTTGGATTTTCCAGTAGATCATCTAGAAGGAACAGCCATTTTTGTCCCTCATTTGAAGTCGCTAAAATTGGATAATATTGTTTTTGCATCACCGGATGTAGGTGGAGTTGTACGTACAAGAAACATGGCCAAATTCTTTAATGCAGAAATGGTTATCTGTGATAAGCATAGAAAAAGAGCCAATGAAATTGCTTCTATGCAATTAATTGGTAGTGTGGAAGGTGCCAATGTTATTTTAGTAGATGACTTAATTGACACCGGTGGTACATTATGCAAGGCAGCACAATTATTGATGGACAATGGGGCTTTATCAGTAAGAGCGATTGTCACCCATCCTGTTTTATCGGGTAAGGCGTATGAAAATATCAATAATTCGGTTTTAACTGAATTAATCGTAACGGATACGATTCCTTTAAAGGAGAAAAGTCCAAAAATTAAAGTTTTATCTGTAGCAGAATTATTTGCAAATGCTATCGGTAGAATTAGAGATCATGAATCTATCAGTTCTTTATTTATAAGAAATTAATTATTTATAAACTGTTTTCAGGGGATAACGAAAGTGAAAGACTGAAGACTTAAACTCAAATTCAAATGAAAAAACTTGAGATTGTAGGGTATAAAAGAGCGAATCTCGGTACTAAAGGTTCCAAAGACCTTAGAAGCGAAGCACTAGCACCATGTGTACTTTATGGTGGAAAAGAGCAAGTACATTTTGCAGCTCCCATGATTTTATTCAGGGATCTGATCTATTCTTCAGACGTTCATGAGGTAGAACTAAACATTGAAGGAACTATCTACCGTGCTATTCTTAAAGATGCGCAATTTCACCCAGTAAGTGAAATGATTTTACACGTAGATTTTCTTGAGGTTGTAAAAGGCAAGCCTGTAAAAATCGATGTTCCTATTCGTACCAAAGGAACTTCTCCGGGTGTATTAAAAGGAGGTAAAGTAGTACAAAAATTAAGAAAATTGACCATCAAAGGGGATATTGATGATATACCGGATGAGGTTATTGCTGATATTTCAAAAGTTGGTTTAGGACAAACTTTAAAAGTTTCCAAACTAAAAGTTCCAAATTGTGAAATTTTAAATTCTGAAAGAAATCCAGTATTATCTGTTATGGTTCCTAGAGCCCTTAGAGGTAAATCGGATGACTCAGCCTTAGAAGATATTGAAAATGAAGAAGGTAATGAAGGAACAGAAGGAGGAGACTCTGAAAATTCTGGAGATACCCCAGCTTCAGAATAAATCAATCAATCTGATAGATATAAACAAAAGCCTTGATTTCTCAAGGCTTTTTTATTTTTAAATAAATTCAATAAATTGAGTTATGAAATATTACCTAACCGGAAAATCAATTTTAAAAATTAATTTTTTTTTCAATCCTTTTCCTTATATATTTTTAATCGTTTTAATTAGTTGCAATAAAATGAATTATCCATTAAAATTAGTATTAAAGGATACTCCTTTAACCGTTGTACAGCAAATCCCTGCTGATAATAATGGAAGAAATAAGAATGTTTTATATTTACCACCTCGAGCCATTCAAAAAAAAGAATTTAATTCAAAAGAATTAAATATTTTAATAGATAGCATGTATTCCGTCATGATTGAAAAAGCAGGAGTAGGAATAGCCGCTAATCAAATTGGAAAAAGATTACAGCTATTTATCATTGAAGCAAAATCTAATAACCCTCTTTATAACGAGGGTTATTAGATTTTGCTTCAATGATTACAGCTATTTATCATTGAAGCAAAATCTAATAACCCTCGTTATAAAGTTTTAGGGGAAGTAAAAAAACAACTATTTATTAATCCGAAAATCACTAAAGTCTCTGAGAAGAAAAAGAATTTTTGGCACGGTTGTTTGAGCGCAAATGGTGAAAAAAGAGGAAATGTGGCAACATATGAATGGTTAGAATACGAATGCTTCAATGAAAGAGGGGAAAAAATAATTGGTCAATTAGAAGGATTTGGAGCTGTCATATTTCAACATGAATTTAGGCATTTAATGAATGGAACCTATATGGATTTCGCCAAGGAATTTTTAGACAAACCAGCATTAGATGAAGGTATAAATTCAGGTAAAATTCCTTTTTTTGATGAGGCTCCACCAAATCTTCCTTTATTAATTCAAGGTTATGAAATTGGTGAAAGCCTAGAGGAATTTCACAAACGAAAAAGAAAAATATAAAATTAAGCAAATAAAAAACCCAAAGATAAATCCTTGGGTTTTTTATTAATTGAAATAGGATATCACTATTTATTGATTTCCTCCACGATTTCCACATCAGCTGCTGCATCCTCAACCACAATCACTTCTTCAACAGGTGTTGGTTCTGCCATTGTAACCTCATCTACATTGATTCCATTAATATATGGAGCAATTACTAATGAAACAATTGACATTAATTTAATTAGGATATTCATTGAAGGACCAGACGTATCCTTGAATGGATCACCCACCGTATCACCTGTTACAGCTGCTTTATGAGGTTCTGACCCCTTCTTATAAGGTTTTCCATCAATTTCAACACCTTTTTCAAACGATTTCTTAGCATTATCCCAAGCACCACCAGCATTCGACTGGAAAATACCCATTAATACACCAGAAACTGTAACTCCTGCTAATACACCTCCTAATACTTCAGGCCCCATAATGAAACCAACAATTACAGGAACAATCAAGGCAATAGCACCTGGTAAAATCATTTGTCTGATAGAGGCTTCCGTAGAAATCTCAACACATTTTTCGTATTCAGGTTTAGCCTTATATTCCATAATACCAGGAATCTCCCTAAACTGACGTCTAACTTCATTAACCATTTCCATAGCTGCTTTTCCTACTGCAGAAATACAAAGCGCTGAAAATATAAATGGAATCATTCCTCCTATGAATAAACCGGCTAAAACATCCGCTTTATAAATATCAATTTTTGAAATACCAGACGTACCAACAAATGCGGCAAATAAAGCTAAAGAAGTTAGCGCTGCAGAAGCAATCGCAAATCCTTTACCCGTAGCAGCGGTTGTATTACCCACAGCATCCAAATTATCCGTTCTCTCTCTCACTTCTCCTGGTAACTGAGACATTTCAGCAATACCCCCAGCATTATCAGCAATCGGACCAAATGCATCGATAGCTAATTGCATAGCCGTAGTCGCCATCATACCTGCTGCAGCAATAGATACCCCATAAATACCAGCAAATTCGTATGAAGCAAAAATTCCTATTGCTAAAACAATAATAGGAATTACCGTTGATTCCATACCAACTGCTAAACCACCAATAATATTAGTAGCATGACCTGTTCCAGATTTTTGTACGATACTATCTACCGGTCTTTTACCCATAGCAGTATAATATTCTGTCACAATTGACATTAAGGTACCTACAACCAAACCAACGATAATCGAATAGAATACATCCATCGATGTAAATTCAACACCTCTTAATTTTAAAGTCTCTGGTAATAATTCTGAAACCAAGAAATAAGATACAATGAAGGTAATAATGATTGAAGCATAATTACCAATATTTAAGGCATTTTGAACAGAGGAACTTTCATCCTTTATTCTTACAAAAAAAGTAGAAACTAATGAAGCCAATAACGACAAGAACATCGCTTGGCAAGACAAGCTCCCCCAAGCGCTCAGGGACTCAG
>CAZXZK010000054.1:0-10572 GCA_964645295.1 uncultured Cytophagales bacterium
CTATGGGGCATTTACTTCCACGTTTTTCACAGGTTTAGGATGTTTATTATGTCCTTCAATCTTTTATTTTCTTATAAATTTATTATTACATACTTATTTCCAAATAACTCCTGGTTGACAGTACTACTTAAATAATAAATTTTCTCGTCAGCATTCTTTGAATCTAAATTAAATTCATTTTTTTCAATTAAATTTAAAGAGGAATCGTACCAATTAGTTTCAGAATTAGAATCTAATTTTATTACAATATTGTTTACAGAATCGTTTTGAAAAATTTCCCATCAAATCTTAAACTATTGATTTGATTAAATCGGTATATGTTCTAAATTCAATGAATATTGATTGTGGCCCCAGTTGTTGTAAATAAACAGGAATTCTTAGATCTTGGCTAAACAATACAGAATAGTTAAATAGTAAAATCAAATAAATAAAACTTTTTATTCTCATTTGTTAGGATTGTTAAATAAAATCATCAAACCCTTTGCCTCTTTCCATTTAGGGTTGAATTCTCCAACAGGGAATTTTGCCACCGCATGGCTTCCAAAAACTAAATCTAAATCTCCATCCCCATCTATATCTCCTATATCCATCACGGCCCACCTTCCAAAATTTCCGTAAGGTAGTCCATATTCCTTAAACTTTTTTTCTCCTAAATTCTCCAAATAAATGCTTTGTTCTAAGGGTCTATTTTGTACATCTGGAAATAAGGCTGTAGAGATTAAATCATGGTCTCCATCTTGATCAAAATCCCTTGAAATAATTTTTGTAGCCCCATTTTTTGAAATACCTGCCAGGGCATCTTGTCCCTCTAATTTCTGGATGACCTTTCCTTGTTTATCGAGTATCCAAATTTTATGTTTGGATTGGCAACTAATAAACAAGAAAATACCTAGTGTAAGTAGAAAGAATCTCCCCATTTATCTCATTTTTCTTTTAAAAATAAGTAATTTATTATTTTTGAGGGTATTTTTATTTTAAATATGAAAGTTTTTTATTCTCTATTATTCGTTGTCTTTTCTTTTAATCTATTTTCACAAGAATTTGAAAAACCCAAAATCTTTGTTCATAAAATTCAAGACCAAATTAAAATTGATGGAATTTTAGATGAAGAAGTCTGGAGTCAGGCAGATTCAGCTGATCAGTTTTGGCAATTTTTCCCATCGGATTCAGTATATGCAAAGTCTCCTACCTATTTAAAAGTTTTATATGATGACACACATCTTTATTTTGGCATAAAAGCCCAGGGAAGAAAATCTGAATTCATTGTTAGTTCTTTGAGACGCGATTTTTCTGCAAGGCAGAATGATAATGTATCAGTAATATTTGACACCTTCAGGGATGGGAATAATGCCTTTATGTTTGGGGTAAATGCTTACAATGTCCAAAGAGAATCATTTGTGACCAATGGGGGAAGGGTAAGAGGATCCTATGTTTCTTCGTGGGACATGAAATGGCAAAACAAAGGAGCGATTTATGATGATTATTTTATCACAGAAATCGCCATTCCCTTTACTTCTATTAAATTTAAGGAGGGGTCAAAAATTTGGAATTTTCAGGCACACCGTTGGGATAATAGTTCACAGGAACAATCGGTATGGTCTAGAGTGCCTCAAAATCAACAAATGTCAACCCTTGCCTATTTCGGAGAAATGGAATTTGAGGAGCCTTTAACAGGAAATAAGGCCCCAATTTATTTCATTCCCTATATAAATGGTTTAGTTGGAAAGAATTATGAATCCGGAGAACAGGATTTATCCTTTTCAGCAGGCTTTGACGCCAAAGTAGCAGTAACAAATGGTTTAAATTTGGATATTACCTATAATCCTGATTTTTCCAACGTAGAAGTGGATAATATTATTACTAATTTAACTCGTTTTGAGGTTTCTCTTCCTGAAAAACGTCAATTTTTTATTGATAACAATGATTTATTTGGAAATTTTGGAGATTTTTTTCAAAGGGGGCCTAGTCCATTTTTTTCTAGAAGAATCGGTATAATTAAGGATTCCTCCGGCTTAACGGTTCAAAATAAAATTTTAGGAGGGGTGCGTTTAAGTGGGAAATTGGATGAAAACTGGAGGGTAGGGGTATTGAATATGCAAACAGCTGCAGATCAGTCGAGGGGAATTCCTTCTAATAATAATTCCATGTATGTTTTACAGCGAAAAATAGCCTCAAATTCAAATTTTGGGGTATTTATGGTGAATAGACAAACCTATGGGAATTACGAATTTTTAAATCCTGAGGATCGATATAGCCGAGTTTTGGGCTTTGATTATAATTTAATTTCCTCTGATAATGTTTGGAATGGAAAATTTTACCTTCATAAGTCTTTTCAACCAGGAGATCATGAGGGTAATTTAGCATCCCAAGCTTTGGTAAATTATCAGTCGAGAAATACAGAATTTTTAGTTGATTTAACATATGTAGACGATGATTTTCGTTCAGATTTAGGCTTTGTAAATAGAAGAGACTTTTATAAAACTAGCACCTCATTTGCCAAGAATTTTTATTTTAAATCTGATTTCTTTAATACCTTTTCACCACGATTAATCAATTTAATGTTCTTTAAACCAACTTTAGACAATAAAAAAGTGGATCATATTGTCTGGTTAATGAACCGATTAGAATTAAAAAATCAAGCGAATTTTAGTTTATCCTATCGAAATAATTATACCTATTTATTTTCTGATTTTGAACCTTCTAGAAAGGAAGGGGCAATCCCTTTGTCGGAAGGTACAGATTACACTTTCGGACAATTTGAGGTTGAGTTCCAATCGAATTATTTAAAGGATTTATCCTATACGGTTAATTTAAATTCGGGAGGTTTTTATAATGGAACAATTACCTCTTTAACTACAGAGACGAATTACCGAATCATGCCTAAAGCATTACTGAGTTTCAATTTCAATTACAATAAAATTGATTTACCGGCACCTTATTCATCGGCAGAAATTATTTTAATTAATCCGAAAGTTGATTGGACTTTCACGAAGAATTTATTTTGGTCAACGCTCATTCAATACGCCAATCAATATAAAACTTTAGGAATTAATTCTCGATTACAATGGAGATATGCCCCATTATCTGATATTTATTTAGTTTACAACGATAATTTTAATACGGAAGAATTCGGGTCTGTTTACCGGTCAATAAACCTTAAGGCGTCCTATTGGTTTTAAAATTGAATTCCCATCCTTTTGGCCACTTGATGAATTAAGTCTTTATTAAAACTTTGTTCATCTTTTGAAACTTCACCAAGGGGGTCTACCCCTTTACCGAAAAGAGCATACCAGGTTTCATGAGAATCGATGATAGATTGTCCGTGTGAGGTCCATTGATCTTTATTGGCGTCTCCTCGTCCATGATCTGTTGTTATGAGTAGAATCGTATTATCTTTATAACCAGGAGTAGATTGAACAAAATCCCAAATTTCTTTTACAAAACCATCGAATCGATGAAGAGCATGTAAATAATGTTGATAATTTCCTTCATGTGCAAATTCATCGGTTTCTCCATAGGATATATAAATGGCCATAGGATTTTTATTTTTAAGATAATCCATAGCTTGATAATGCACAAATACATCTTGAATTTCAACATCCCCCCAAATTCTAAAGGAATTCTGTGCCAAATTTGTCAGTAATTCCGCATTTTCAGTATCAGAAATCGCCGAATATTTATCAAAACCATTTACCACGGGCATTTTTGCTCTTTCTTCATTCAAGATCCTATCAAATGCATTCCATGCAGCAAATGCACCTACTTTTCCCGCATAATTTGGCAAAGAATTTAAATGCTCAAAAAAATTAATATGCGGATTTGGTTTATAATCATTTGAATTAATTAAGGTATCTACTTGGCCAGTTAATAATTCACTATATCCGGGGTAGGAAAACCAGTACGGGTTTGCAACATTAGACTTGGAACCTAAGTTTCTATTTCCGTGTAATTCTCCATTTTCCAATAAAGTTGAAAAGAAAAAAGGCATGATTTTTTTTCTAGAAAGGCTATAATCCTCATCGAAAAATTCTTCCATTAATTCACTACTTTTATTTTTTGTGAAATAACTATTTTTCGCAATACTTGTATCGATACCATAAAAAACATCCTGCCATCGAACACCATCCGATGTAATGACAATTAGTTTTGTTTTTTCAGCCTCTTGGGCCAATAATGAGTAGGAAAAAGAAAAGAAAATAAGACCAATTAAATTTAATTTTTTCATAATCAAATGCGTTTTTTCAAATATAAATAATAAATTTAAGTATATTTTAAACCTATTGTTAATTAAATCAAAAGGGTGAATAAAATCACTTAAATCAAATTATGAAAACCTTTTCTAGAAGAGATTTATTAAAATCTTCCGCTTTTGTTTCACTTCCAATATATACAAATTTTCATTTTGATAAAAATAACTATCAGGAAAATAAAGATTACGAGTACTCCCTTAATATGAGTACTATTATGGGCCAAAATATTGGTTTTATAAACGAAATCAAAGTGGCTGCTCAAGCTGGTTATACTTCCTGTGAAATTTGGGTCCCTACTTTACAGAAATATTTAAATTCAGGAGGTAGTATTTCCGAAGCAAAATCTTTAATTAAAGATACAGGGATCAAAATTCAAAATGCCATTGGATTTGCCCAATGGATTGTGGATGATCCGAATATTCGATCTAAGGCCTTAGATCAAATTAAACAAGAAATGGAATGGTTGCAAGAATTGGGTTGTCCTCGTACTGCCGCACCACCCATGGGAGCTACAACTATTCCAAAAATGAATTTGGATAAAATTGCGGAAAGATATAATACTATTTTGGAAATTGGGCAAACGATGGGAGTTAATCCAATTTTGGAACTCTGGGGCCATTCTACGAATCTTAACAAAGTTCAGGAGGTACTATATGTAGCCTCAGCTTCTGGGAATCCGAATGCGAAATTATTATTGGATATTTTTCATATTTATAAGGGAGAATCCTCTTTTGATTCATTACATATTGTAGGCAATGATTCCATTGAAGTATTTCACATGAATGATTATACCACTAATATTAATCCAAAAACAATTAAGGATGCCGATCGAATATATGCTGGAGATGGGGAAGCACCTATTGCCAATGTTTTAAAGGTATTAAAGCCAAAGGTAATTTCATTAGAACTATTCAATAGAGATTTGTATAAATTAGATCCATTATTGGTTGCTTCAACTGGTCTGACAAAAATGAAAGAGATTGTCTCCAAAATGGGATAATTAAAATCCTTTTTTCATATTTTCGATTTTTACCTCCCAATTTTCTGGAATTCCTGGATGTTTTTCCTTGGAGCCTATCCAACCATTGGTCATCATAGCCAAAGCCGTTAAGAACCCCGCGTTTCCAGGAAGATATAAGCGCAATCTTTCAGTTTGATAATTATGACCGTTTTTTAAAAAAGTGTTTGTAATGATTGGCATTAATAGAACCTTGACCGCTTCTTCTTTTAATTCTAACCGAGAGGCTGTCATGGCTGCCATTGGGAAATCCCAACCCCAAGTATCCTCCCAAACCCAAATATCTTTAATTTTATGGTAGGTATTCAACATGATTTTTTCATCTAGATAGGAAGTTTTAGGAAGCATTCCGAAAGTGCCTAATACAGCAGGGTGATCAGTATGGTATCGTTTATTCGAATAAGAATCTTTTGCATTTTCAGTAAATAAATAAAGGTTATCTTGAATAGGTAAAGGGGATAGTTTATTTTCTACGTCTATCCATTCTTTTGGAGGAACCTTACCTAATCTTTTCTCCCATTCTATGGCTTTTCCTAATGCCCATTTCCAGTAGGCTAATTCATATGTAGGATTAATCGTGCTGGCTGGGTCAAATCGTTCTTGTGCTGGAATGATTCCCGGTCCTAAAATATATTGATCCTTTTCTATATCATACCAGGCAAAGCTCGCCATAAAATCAGCCGTTCCAATAATGATATCTTCATATTCTTTTAATAGACTAGAATCTTTTTCTATTTGAAAAATAGTCTCTAAAAAATAAATCGGATGTGGTTGTTGCCAAATCAAATAAGATCCAACCGAGGAGGCCGTTTCTTGTCCTGCATTATCGGTCATCTTTTGCCAACGATATCCCTTAAAACCTTGTCGAGATGCTATTTTATGCGCATTTTCCTTCGCAATTTTATACCAATTCAATTGGTTTTTTAAGGTTGGTCCCTGGTTATATAAAGCAAAAGGGGTGGAATGCCACCAAATCATTTCCATATGGGGTTTACCAAACCATGAATTACTTACATATCCCGTTTCCTGTGGCGGAAAATTCCCTGAATTATGAACCTTCAATAAATAAAGCGAAAGAATTTCTCTCCTTTCTAATTCCTTCGCACGAGGATCCCCCTTCCCATCAATTTTAATTAGTCCTGTATTTTGCCAAAAATCTTGAAAATCCTTTTCAACAGATGTTATTAATTCTTGAAAATTATCATTTTCATTTTCAGGTTTATCTGAATGATATTCTACACTAAATTCCCATTCTTCTGCTTGATTTTTCGGAATAAATTGAATTCCAGTAGAATGAATTTTATCCCTTAAATTTATATTTGATTGAAGATTGGTCCAATAAATGGTTTCATCCAATTCCCGATGAACAAAATAATTTTTAGGGGTATTTTTTTCCAGCTTTAATCGAATTATTTCATTTTTTTCAAAAAGCGCCGCCTCATCCAAAAATTCATCAGTCGGATAGGGATATCGGATTTCCACCCCTAATCGTTGGTCTTTTAATAAATTAGATTTAACTCGAACAATTAATTGATCTTTTTCTTGTGAATAGGTACTCAGGACCTTTACTCTTGTTCCTTTTAATTCAAATTGACTTATTATTTGGCCTTTCCATAGATCAAGTTCTTGTTGGATATTTTCTATGCTTTTAATATCAATCTCTTCCCCATCAACTATCCAACGAATACTTCCTAAATGAATTCTATGTGGATTTTGACGAATATAATTGGAAGCAATATTTCTTTGATCTCCCTTGGAAAATTGTCTGGCATAAGGAATTTTCCTCCCATGCCAATCCAAGTTTACTAAGGCCGTTTCAATAGAGTATTTTTCCTCCGTTGGAAAACTATGCCATGCCCATTCTGAAAGGTGTCCTAATGACATCCCTTTTTTATAAATTTCTGGGAAGGTTTGAAGTCCTGTAAAATCGACCGTAATCGCAGAGCGCCCATTTCCAATAGACAATGAATTTAAAGTATCAATTTCTTGTATTTTGATATTATAAGAGGAAATGAATTCCTCCCTATCGATAGTAATTGATTCACAGGAAAAAAATAACAAATGTATTAACTCTAAAAATAAGAGTTTAAATAATTTCATTTTACTTAAATAAGGTTTAGTTTTTTATCAATTTACTATTAGAAAATCCGAGAATTTTCGGGTAAATTTTGGGTGGCGGGTGGGGAGCTTCAGGGTTTAAAATTTAAAAATTCTACCTCATCCATCTCTGGCCCCCCTCCTCGATTTCCACTCCCATTCGCCACATATATCTTCCCCCCTAAATAAGCTATCCCACAACCATGACGACCCTGCTTTAAACTCGGTAAATTATACCACTTCCCCTTCTTAGTATCCAATACCTCCACCTCTGAATGCCCCGGAACCTGATCCTTACTTTCCCCATTCATCACAACCAAATACTTCCCAATTCCCAAACTACTCGTTCCTGCCCTTTCCGTCGGAATTCCCTCCTCCAACGTTTCCCACTCCCCCTTCCTAAAATCAAAAACATCTACCTCACCAACCGTTTTCTCCAATACCTTATTCGATTTTGCCGAAGACTTCCTGCCACCAGCAATATAAACCTTGTTCCCAATTAAGGCCGCAGAAAAATGATCCCGCTCATGTGGAATATCCGGCATTATCCGCCATTCCCCACTCTTCGTATCGTATTCGTCAAACCACCTAACATTTCCGTCCCAATGCCCATCCAAAATTCCACTGACCAAATAAATTTTATCCCCCCTACTAAATACTCCAACAGATCCCCTTAGCCTCTCTCTTGGAATCTCCGGCCCCTCTCTCCACACTTTTTCCTCAGGATTAAATATCAAAATATTTTTTATAGGAGTTTCATGAGGATACCTCCCTTGAAAGGCCGCAATTACATAAATTTCTCCCTTAAAACTTAAAGCCTGGAAATGATTGAATTCCGTTGGTGCCTCCGCAATAAATTTCCATTCTTTGCTTTCTGGATCATACTCCTCCACAGGTCGATCTCCCCTTCCTCCTAAAGCATACAGTTTCCCATTGCATTCGACAAAACTACTCTCATGTCTTTTTGAACCATGTTTTTTTATTTCTTCCACAGTCCATTCCTCACCATATTTTTGTGATACCCCAATCAAAGGGGAAAGCCCTAAAAAGGTAATAAATAGAATCTTTTTCATATTTTTATAATTTCTTTCTTCCCAGATTTTACCGCTTGGTAGATCGCATCAATTATCTTCATATCCTTTAACCCCTCCTCCCCATCTACCGGTATAAGTGGCTTTTCCCCTTCTAATAGTATTGCGGCAAAATTATCCATCTGTACCATTTGATGCGTTTTATGCTCAGCTTTTATTTCCCCTAGATGGGTCCGCCCCTTTATTGGCCCATACCCAGTAGAAGGTTGCATCTCCGCAAATCCCTTCGTGCCATTTAAAAAAAATTTGTCCAAATTATTTAATGAATACGTTGATAAACAAGAAGCTATCGCTCCTGATGGAAATCCCATCTGAAAACTAATCGTCTCGTCAACCCCCTCCTTAAATTTAATTGGATCAGTTTTTGTTTCCTGGGCAGTTACCCATATAGGCTCCTCACCCAACATATATCGAGCACCATTTATTGAATAAATCCCAATATCCATCATTGCACCGCCTCCTGCTAAAGCAGCATTTAACCGCCATTGACTTGGATCCCCAATTCTAAACCCCGATAAACCCTGAAAAAATAAAGTTTTCCCAAATTCTCCGGCTCGCTGTCTTTTGACAACTTCTTGCGTAATGGTCTCGAAATGCATTCGATAGCCAACCAATAAACGAACTCCATGCTCCTGACAAACCCTTATCATTGCCTCCCCCTCTTTGGCATTCAAAGCCATTGGTTTTTCGGATATAACATGCTTCTTACTTCTCGCAACCCTCTCTGCAAATGGCTTATGCAAAGAATTTGGTGTAATGATATATACCGCATCAATATCCTCTCTATCCTTGATATTTTCCATTTCAGCATAGGAAAAACAATTTTCCCTCTTTACCCCATATTTCTCACTCCATTTAATTAATTTTTCAGGTGTACCGCTGATTAATCCAGTGATTTTTGCCCGCTTGCACCCCTGCATAGCCTCCGCCACCCGCTCTGCATACGACCCCAACCCCAATAAAGCCACCCGAAGTACTTTATCAGTACTGAAAGTTAAATGTGAATCCTTGATTAATGGGTAGCCAATGAATGGTATAGCCAATGCCTGAACAAATGCTCTTCTTGTTTTCATAATTATATAGGTTTTTTTGCTTATTTTTTTCGGAATGCTGATATTAACAATAACAAACCTCCTCCAAACAAACTAATATATCCAGCATTAATTAATCCCTCCGGACTCCGATATAATTCTACCGGGGTGTTTGAACTTGGCTGACTTAAATTCACATATAAAAAAATAATAATGCTTATCCCAATCAGTATTATTCCAATTTTTAATAGATTCATCTTCATGATTATTCAAGAATTATCCTTAAATATAAAAACTTTTATAATTTTAATTGCCAATTATTCCCAAATACCCAATTAAAATTCACCTCCTCTTTTTTAATTTTAGTATTGGTCTCTAACCACTTATACGACGCACCAATTTTTTGGGAACCAATAAAATATACCCGATGACCCCATTTTAATTTCCTGTCTCCTGACTGATAAACCGGCGCATCTGCCAAATTTTCATCATACTCACAATCAATAAAATATAGCTGCGCCTCCCGATGATACCTTCCCAATTTATATCCTAAATCCCCCCTAAACCGAGAATCAATGATAACATTTTTGTCCCCCTCATTCCCAGACCCATCATGCCACATAGCCGCACTCATATTATGACAAATAAAATCACAATTAATAGCATAAGCATTTCCTCTCGGACAATACAAGTCTACCCCCCCTTCAAATAAACAATCCTTAAAAAAATACTGACCATTATCCACATCCCACGGAGAAACCGTATCTCCTCCTCCAGAAATAAATTGACAATTGACAAAGGCTAATCGTATTCCTCCAGGCATTGCCCTAACCGCAAATTGATGGCCATCCTTTCGGACAATCTTTTCCCCCTCTTTTTCCCCCGCCTCTCTTGGTAAAGCATAATTTTGAACAGTACTCACAACGGTTTTTCCAGAAGCATTATTACAAGGGATAATCTTATCCCCCTCAGCTAACATTCCATAATTATTGATGATGGTTAAATTTCGAAAACTTAAATCATGCCCCTTTATATTTAAAACAGCCGCGCCATAATCATCCGGATTGGAACACCGCCAAATATCC
>CAZXZK010000054.1:10582-14204 GCA_964645295.1 uncultured Cytophagales bacterium
CCTTAATTATGACCCCCTCCTTGGATTCCCCAACTAGGAATAAATCATGTTTCAAACTATCTATAAAGACCTTCTCATGATATTCCCCATTTTTAATAAATATTTCATTCCCAGGTTTTGCCATTTCAATTGCCTCTTGAATGGTTTTTATCGGACCATACTGATCAACAAGAATGGTAGATTGATCCCATTTTATATTTTCCTCAATTAAACCAATTACCTTTGAAAAATAAGGTTCGTATAAGACAAAACTATGGGGCGAGCCTTCAAAATAAGTTACCTCGGTCTTTATGTGAAAAGAATCCATTTTTTTTCTAAAATCTTCCCTTCCAGCATGCATCCTATCAACCCCACTATTGATGAATAAAACAGGTGGATCATCCTTACTTATATGATAAAGCGCGGAAGCCTCATCCCATATATCCGGGCGCTCCAATTTATTATATCCAAAATACTGTGTCGCCGCACTCAACTTCTTACTATCATCCCCCTCTCCTGATTCTGGGTGAATATACGCTAAAATCCCATCCAAATCTATCACCGAGTAAATCCTGTTTTCCTTTTTCGTCTTCCCATAAATCTCCTCGTCCCAAGTTGAACCTAATAAAGCAGCCATTTGTCCCCCCGCCGAAAATCCACCAACCGTAATATGGTCTCTTTTAATTCTAAATTCTTTTGAATGTTCAAATAAAAAATCTAATCCAGCATGTGCATCAATCATCGCCGCCGGATATAAAGCCTCTGTAGACAATCGATATTCAATTAAAAACACCCTTATCCCTCTTTTTGCCAATGCCCGCGCCAAAGGTATATGCTGACTCTTATCACCCGTTCTCCAACCCCCCCCGTGTATAAACATCAAAGCAGGTCGTTCTTCCTTAGTTTTCGGACCAAAATAGTCCATTTTTAAATCCCTTGGTTCCGTTTTATAAACAAAATCAAGCTTTTCCTCTATCATTGAATCTCCAGAAAATTCCGCTAAAACAATTTCAGGATAATTTTTTACATCATGCTTATAAGCATTTAGATTATTATAAGAATGATCCCTTATTCCAGTTACCCCAGATAAATTCTGTGAGATTATTATTAATGGATAAAATACAAAGAAGATAAGCTGTTTCATTTTACCAAATTATAAGACTTTTAAAATGATTCTCTGATAACCTTTTAAGGGAATATTTCCATTATCTTGCCCTTCAACTATGATATGGTACTCATCCCCATTTTCGGCACTTTCTGGTAAAGTAAGTCTTAAATTGGATCCATTTACTGAAACAATAGCAGCACCATCCCCAACTTCAGAATAAGGATAAGCCACAAATTCTACTTCATCACCATCCATATCTTTTGATAAAAGAGTCAAATTTATTTCCTCCCCAAGTTTAATCGCATGGTGGTTTCCCTCCCGAATAGCAATTTTAGGAGCATGGTTGGCCTCCTCAAAACTTTTAACACACCATTCGGCTCTTGCAGCAAAATCCATTTGCATGTCTTTTGCCCATCTGGCCTGAGGAAAATCTGAGTCCATCTTTTCAGTAAATGGATTATAATCCTCCGCATCAATATACGTATTCGGATGATCTTTCGACTCTACAAATCGACCTCCCCATCCTCCATAATCCGGATGCTCTGTATTTTCTAATCCCGTATTGACCAATTGTAAAAAGGCCGGAGAATCCCCCTCCGATAAAAAATCATATTGTCCAAATTTCCCAAACTGATTGTCTTCTAAACGAGAAATATCACCCTCATAATGTTCTGGATCCCCCGCTTGCTTTTGGCCATCTCCCCAAGAATAATATTGTTTCAATAAAGGCCCATTGTTTA
Source organism: uncultured Cytophagales bacterium (assembly GCA_964645295.1). Classification (GTDB taxonomy): domain Bacteria; phylum Bacteroidota; class Bacteroidia; order Cytophagales; family Spirosomataceae; genus CAZVFE01. The sequence goes on from CAZXZK010000054.1 coordinate 12,410, forward strand.
AGATTATGTTCGACATAAACTCGCCCTCAAAATACGGATGATATTCCTTTGGAACAGATCTTTGCCAAAAATAGGCAAAACTCCAAAATTGATTTGAATTATAATAAACCAGAATGTCTGGCCATGCTTTTGAAATATAGGTTTGATAAGTATCATCCTGATCCAATATAGTATAAATAATGGCCTTTCGATTTATTTTTTCTTTAATTTCCTCCCAATTATCTTTTTTTCTGTTTTCCTCCTCAATACTTTTTAATGCCCTGGCAATCGTATTGGTGCCCCCCCAAGCTTGTAAATAGATCGGTTCCGTTGTTTCGTCCATTAATTTTTCCTTAATAAATTCAGACCCTTCTGTTACCTTTTCCATCTCCCCTTCAAAATCAATATTTCCAATTCGAACAATTGATTTTAGGTATTCTGGTTGTGGATAATCTGTCGAATGTAAGATTAAATTAGGATAAACCTCTTCATATGCCTTCAATAACGGATCCATCCAGGTAGTTCCCGGCCACCTTAAGTTAGTTCTTTCCCCATAAATTTTCCTCGTCATTTCCATATGAGAAACAAATTTCGTGCCTTTTTCATCCCCCTTATAATGCCACATGGAACTGGAATAAATGAGTCCTTCAATTTTAAATTCATTGCTGTACAAGAGCATCCGGATAAAAGTATCAACATCATCTATTTCTCCGTCTGTAGTAATTATCGTCCGATATGGCTTGTTCGAAGAAGGGTCAATCCCTGCCCCGCACGACAGAATATTTAATAAAGTAAAAAGAAAAATGATTTTTTTCATGTTTGAATAAATAGGTTTAAAACATCCGTATTTTTACGTTATAAAACACCTTATATATATCTAATTTAATAAATTAAATGTTTTAAATTATATTTGTAATTATTTATTATCATGGAGAAATTAACTTATACCATCGAATCGCATCCTGTCCAAGTAAATGTAGAAGGCGATTTTAAATTTGGAACGGAAGGAGTACTTTCCAATAAAGAAAATGATATTGTCCATGATCAAACTTGGTATCAAGACGGATTTGCTATTTCACCCTTATTCACTCAAGAAGAGTTTGCTTCTGTAAAAAATGGGTTAAAAGATTGCGTAGAAAGAATCATAAAACAAGAATTATCCATTGATACCAACGGATTTTCCCTTGAAACCTATCATCTTTTTGTTAAGAATCCCGAAGATCATTTTAAAGTTGTTCGCAGAACCCGAGATTTATTTGCCAAAGATTTTAATTTTAATATCGAAGAATTGATTCCCAAATTTGAAAAATTATTAGGGTTTCAATTATATGATATTGATAATTTTTTAGGACATAAAGTCCATATTATCATTCGAATTAATCGACCTGGTTCCACCGATTATAACCCTCCACATAAAGATATTTATGAGGGCTATGATGATGATAAATACATTGCTCAATTTCTCAATTTTTGGATTCCTATAGCTGGTGTTACCGATAAATCATCCCTCCCTATTGCTCCAAAATCTCATCTTATTCCAGAATCTCAAATTGAAAGAACTTTTTTGGGAGGTAAAGTAGAAGGGAATCAATATCGTGTTAGAATGATCAAGTCTTGGGCAGGCTCTAATCATTTGGAAAGAGCAAAAGTAAAAGATGGAGACTTATTAATGTTTAGCTCCCATTTAATTCACGGCCTAGCCATTAACGAAGAAATAGATCAAACACGGGTAGCCCTAGAATTTAGATTATTTAAAAAGAATCAATAAATTTATAAATGAAAAAAGCCTTAATAACAGGTATTACCGGACAAGATG
>CAZXZK010000055.1:0-13948 GCA_964645295.1 uncultured Cytophagales bacterium
TGGAACTCCAGTCTGTATTTTAGGAGCCGATATTTATGAGAATTTAGGTATTGATTTAAGTGATCCTAATCAAAAAGTTAAAATAAATGGACATAATTATCGTGTAATTGGTTTAATGGAAAAAAAAGGGGAGGATGCTTTTAGTATTGGAGATGTAGATAATTCAGCATATATCCCATATTTATCATTTAAAAGTCATTTTGAACGATTTAATTCAGATCCAATAGTGGCTTTTATGGCAAAAAAGAATGATCCGGATGCTATTTATTTGGAAGCAGAACTTACCGGTTTAATGAGAGCCAAAAGAAGTTTGAAACCGAAAGATGAGGATAATTTTTCTATCAATAGGCTAGATGGTCTTAAAGAGGTTTTAGATGGACTTTTTTCAGCTTTGGGAATTGGAGGGACTTTAATTGCAGGATTTAGCCTATTAGTAGGTGGGTTTGGAATTGCGAATATTATGTTTGTCTCTGTTAAGGAAAGAACAAATATTATCGGAATACAAAAGTCTTTAGGTGCTAAAAACTATTTTATTATGATTCAATTTTTGTCTGAAGCCGTATTTTTAAGTTTAATTGGAGGTACTTTAGGCATTTCCCTCGTTTGGCTCATCACCCTCATTCCACAAGATTTTTTACCCTTGTATCTGACATATGGAAATATTATAAAAGGCTTATTAATCTCGAGTATAATTGGTGCATTGGCAGGAATAATCCCTGCATGGATTGCAGCAAGAATGGATCCTGTAATTGCTATTCGATCTAAATAAAGTAAGTCTAGGAATTTTAAACCAAAAAAGGTGGATAAGTATCCACCTTTTTTATCGAAATATAAACTATTTCATTAGGATAATTCTAAGCTTGCTAATACAGAATTCATATTTCTTACGGCCTCAGCAGATTTATTAAATGCAGCCTGCTCTTCCTGATTTAATTCGTAATCAACAATTTTTTCCCAACCATTTTTTCCTAATACCACTGGTACTCCAAGGCAAATATCTGATTGTCCATATTCTCCTTCTAAACTAACACAACAAGACATTATTCTTTTCTCATCTCTTACAATTGCTTCAACCAATGCAGCACCTGCAGCACCTGGGGCATACCAAGCGGAAGTTCCAAGTAAGCCTGTCAATGTAGCTCCTCCGACCATCGTATCAGCAGCAACTTTTTTTAAGGTATCTTCGCTCAAGAATTTGGATACAGGAACCCCATTATACGTAGCAAGACGGGTTAATGGAATCATGGTAGTATCTCCGTGTCCACCTATAACTGTACCATGGATATCATTGATGGAAACATCCATTGCTTTTGATAAATAACATTTGAATCGGGCTGAATCAAGTGTTCCCCCCATACCAATAATTCTATGCTTATTCAAACCTGCTACATTCTTAGCTAAATAAGTCATCGTATCCATCGGATTTGATATAATCACAATTATTGGATTTTTAGAAAATTTAAGAATATTTTCAACAACACTCTTAACAATACCTGCATTTACTCCAATTAATTCTTCTCGGGTCATCCCTGGTTTTCTAGGAAGTCCAGAGGTAATAACGACTACGTCTGAATTAGCAGTTTTTTCATAATCATTTGTAGATCCAACTAATTTCGTGTCAAAACCTAATAAAGAGGCGGTTTGAAACATGTCGAGGGTTTTTCCCTCAGCAACACCTTCTTTGATGTCTAATAATACTAGCTCGTCGGCTAACTCTTTTCTAGCGATATTGTCGGCACATGTTGCACCAACAGCTCCCGCTCCAATGACTGTTATTTTCATATTTAAAATGATATAATTTTTCGAAGGACTAATTTACTAAAAACCCTTTTTAAAAAAAAATTATTTAAAACGAATAAAATATGAAAATTTTTATTTAAATTTAAACCTATGAGTGTTAAATCCGCTACATTTTTGGATAAAATTGTGAATTCACCTTATTTCAAACTTGCTATGGAAAAGGGTGAAAAGTTATTAAATGAATCTCCAAATTTTATTTTAAAACTTTTAAGAAAGGTAGTTTTAAAAGTAAAAGAGATTGGAGAGTCTAAAAATATTTCTTTTTTTCAAACATTGAATCAATATTTATTATTATTGGTTCAGTTAATAAAGTCTTATTTAGATGGATCTTATACCCAGGTAAAGAAAGATTCCTTGATTAAAATCTTGGCAGGATTAATTTATTTTGTATTACCTCTTGATTTTATTCCAGATTTCTTACCAATTGTTGGTTTTGCCGATGATTTTGCTTTAATAATTTGGATCATTAGTATTGTAAAACAAGAATTAGATTTGTTTGAAAAACATCTTAAGAAATAGTTTATAACTCAATTTTTGTTTTTATATTTACATTACAATAAAATTTAATAGAGAATGTCAATCAATAATTTATTATTCTTAAATAACCTAGGAGCTGGAGAATTAATCTTAATTGGCTTAGTAATTTTATTATTATTTGGTGGTAAAAAATTACCAGAATTAATGAAGGGTCTTGGAAAAGGAATCAAGGAATTCCAAGATGCCAAAAATGATGTTAAAGACCAAATTAATAAAGAAATAGAAGAGGTAGATAAAGACTTGAAAAAGAAATAAGACCTAATCTTTTTAATCTTTAGTTTGAATTTCTTCAAACTTCATATTTTTATTATTAATGATTGTTTCTAGAGGATATCATGAAATTCGAAGCGATATTGATGATGGGATAGTATCTTGTAGGGATATTGTTGAGAGTCATCTTGCTATAATTGAAGAGTTAAACCCTAAAATAAATGCTTTTTTAGAGGTTTATAGTCATGAAGCCATAAATCGTGCTGAATTAATTGATCAAAAAATTAATGAAAAGCGTGCTGGTAGATTAGCAGGGATGGTAATTGGTATTAAGGATATTCTTTGTTACAAAGAACATCATTCCTTTGCAGGTTCAAAAATTTTAAAAGGATTCAAATCTACTTTTACCGCAACGGCAATTCAACGTTTATTGGATGAGGATGCTATTATTATTGGCAGACAAAATTGTGATGAATTCGGAATGGGCTCCACCAATGAAAATTCCGCTTTTAATCCTACTTTAAATCCTGCTAATTTAAAAAAAGTGCCTGGTGGGAGTTCAGGTGGCTCAGCTGCTGCCGTGGTTTCAGGTATGTGTCAGGTTTCTATTGGAACTGATACAGGTGGATCAATCCGAATGCCAGCGGCATTTTGTGGGACAAGTGGGCTAAAACCGACTTATGGGGCTGTTTCAAGATGGGGGTTGATTGCTTATGCCTCCTCATTTGATACGATTGGCCCAATTGCGAATCATATAGAAGATATTGAATTGGTCTTTGATATTATGAAAGGGGAAGATGAGTTTGACTCTACTTGTAAACCCCAAAAATCTTCCTTTAATTCCAATAAAAAAATTGCCTATTTTAAAGAGATTGTCGATCATGATTCATTGAATCCAGAAATTAGGGAATCCTTTAAGAATAAAATTGAACAACTTGTTTCTTTAGGTTATCAAGTAGAACCAGTTGCATTCCCTTATCTAGAACAATTATTGCCAACCTATTATATACTGACAACCGCAGAGGCTTCGTCCAATTTAGCTCGATTTGATGGGGTAAAATATGGTTACAGATCAAACCAAAATGATTTAATGGATCAGTATAAATGGACTCGTTACGAAGGATTTGGCAATGAGGTAAAAAGAAGAATCCTTTTAGGGACCTTTGTTCTAAGTGCAAATTATTATGATGCTTATTATACAAAAGCTCAAAAAGTTAGGGGTTTGATTCGAAAATTTACTGAAGATTTATTTAATATCTATGATTTTATTATCTCTCCCACGACATCTACCACGGCCTATCCACTTGGGGAAAAAAGTTTGGACCCAATCCAAATGTATTTGGGAGACTTATTTACTGTTCAAGCGAATGTTACAGGTTATCCAGCTATGTCTATTCCAGCTGGTCTTGATAAAGAAAAAATGCCTATTGGTTTCCAAATTATGGGAAATCAGTTTTCAGAACTTGAAATCACTAAATTATCGAAAGAAATTGTTTAATTTTTCTGAAATTTTAGTATTTTGTTAGAATTTTAAAATAGTAAATTGATTGGCTTGTAAACATGAAAAACCAGTTAACTCTCCTTTTTTTATTAATCAATTATGTATCATTTGGACAGTTATCGAATCAATGGCTGAATATAGATCAATTGGAAGTAGATTTGTTGAATACGACCAATTTATATCCGAAAGATTGGATAATTGATGAAACAATCGTTAGAAGTAGGTTAAAGGAGTTGGAAAAGGATCTTCCCTTAACCTATAATGCCAAAGTTCATGAATATATTGAATTATTTGCTTACCGATATTCTGATTTTACCCAACTAATGCTCGAAAGGAAAAACATGTATTTTCCTATTTTTGATCGAATTTTGAAGGAATATAATATTCCCAACGAATTAAAATATCTCACACTGATAGAATCTGGGCTTGATCCTCAAGCTCTATCACGTGTTGGTGCTGGTGGATTATGGCAGTTTATGCCACGCACTGCCACAATAGGTTTTAAAATGAATTTGAATTATGAGATAGATGAACGATTTGATCCAGAAATAGCCACTAGAGCAGCTTGTCTCTATTTAAAGGAATTACACGATCGATACAAGGATTGGTATTTGGTTTTAGCTTCCTATAATTATGGACCAGGAAATGTTAATCGCGCCATTCGTCGTTCGGGTGGAGAAAGAGATTATTGGAAATTAGCCCCTTATTTACCATCTCAAACCGAAAATTATGTTCCTAAGATTATTGCAATGAACTATCTAATGCATTATTCTGATGATTATTTTATTTTCCCAATCAAAGAACATCAATATATTCCTTATGATACTATCCAATTCAACCATGCGTTTGATTTAAAATTATTTTCTTCCCTGACCAATTCATCCTTGGATACCTTGAAAATGGTAAATCCACATTTAAAATCGGATATTTTTTTGCCTCCTACTAAAAATTATTTTTTGAAAGTTCCAGTGGCTGTTTTGGATTCATTTAGACATGAATTGCCTACCATTCTTGATTCCATAAAAATCCATACTAATAAAGTTTATTTGTCCAAGATAAAGCATAAAATTCGTCCTGGTGAAAATCTTTCGATTATTGCTCAAAAATATGGAATGAGCGTGACTGAATTAAAAAGAATCAATAATTTAACCTCTAATCTTATTCGTGAAGGAAAATATCTTTATGTAAAGAAAAGATTACCTGGTGGTCTGGAGGAACAAAAGATTGATTATAATAATTATCCTCAAAATGGAGTTTATATAGTAAGGAGAGGTGATACCCTTTCTGGTATCGCAGATAAATTTAAAAATTTAAGTATTAACCAATTGAAACAGCTTAATAATTTAAATTCTTCAAGAATTTATGCTGGGATGAAATTAAAAATCAAATAATCAAATGATAGCCTATTTAAATGGAAAATTAGCATATAAAGATCGAACTATGGCCATAATTGATATTAATGGGCTTGGTTATGAGGTTAAAATATCTTTACAAACCTTCGATAAACTTCCGGATATCAATGATTCTGTCAAATTATTGACCTTTCTCCAAATAAAAGAAGATGCTCATACTCTAGTAGGTTTTCATACCATGGAGGAAAAGGATTTATTTTTACATTTAGTTTCTATTTCTGGTATAGGTTTAAGCACAGCAATTATTATGTTATCCTCTTTTACAGCGAATGAAATTAAGACTGCCATTGTTTCTGAAAATGTGGCTTTAATTCAATCTATTAAAGGAATAGGTGCTAAAACTGCCCAAAGAGTGGTTTTAGAATTGAAGGATAAATTAAAGAAAGAGCATTTTATTGATTCTACCACTGATACAGGCGAAAATATTTATTCAAAATCAGAAGCCTTATCTGCCTTAATAACCCTGGGAATTGCTCGTGGAGTTGCAGAAAAAAGTATCGATCAGATTCTAAAAACGAATCCTAATGCTTCTGTTGAGGAATTGATTAAATTAGCCTTACGTTAAATTACTTTTTGTGATCAAGCCAACAATAAAAATATTTATTTCTTTCTTTTTTATGATTAATTTATTTTTATTCATAAAAATAAATTATGGCTATACTCAAAATTCTCGTTTTTCTTTGAAAGATTCATCTGAAAAGATTCATAATTATACTTTTCGATTTTCTAGACCTAATATAGGAGAATCTCCATTTTCTCCATTCAGAGGATTAAATCCCCAATTTTCTATTTTAAATGATTCCATTCTTATTTTAAAAAGGAATTCAGATAGCCTTCAACCAATTTTTAGGCAATTTGAGTTTTCTAAAAAGGATTATTCTAATTATCAATCAAATCAAGCATTAAATTCTTATTGGAGAGAATATTCGAGAAATTTGGATGGACAAAATGCGGGGCAATCTCGTGGTATTTTACCTGATCTAAAATTACCTCCTTTAGTCGATCGTATCTTTGGTGGAGATAGTAATCCAAATCTAGGATTTAATGGAAGTATATTGGTGGATGTTGGCTATCGTAATCAATTTATTGATGACCCAGCAAGGCCTGTTCAATTAAGACGAATTGGGAATTTGTTTTTTAATCAACAGATTCAAGGCAATTTGACTGGGAAAATTGGTGAAAAATTTAATATCAATGCAAGGCAGGATACAAAAGCTAGTTTTAATTTTCAAAATCTGATAAAATTTGACTGGAAGACTGAACCAGAGGATATTTTACAATCCATAGAAGTAGGGAATTTAAACTGGACCTTAAATTCTCAATTAATTCCAGGTGTTGAAAATTTGTTCGGTTTAAAAACCATGTTACGATTTGGAGCTGTGGACATGACAGTCGTTTTAGCTCAACAAAGATCCAAAAAAGAATGTATTACGCTAAAAGGCGGTACTACTGGTAAAACTTTTGAATTAAGGGCAGATAATTATGATGAAAATAGGCATTTTTTCTTAGCTCAATTTTTTAGAGAAAACTATGAAAGAAATCTTAGGAATTTACCAATGGTAAGTTCTGGATTTAAAATTACGCGTGTTGAAGTATATGTAACCAACCGAAATCAAAATACCACTACCTTAAGAAATTTAGTAGGTTTATATGAATTAGGAGATAATAAACAAAAGAATCAATTTGTTGACAATAAAAATATTGGGAATTCTGGAAAAATTTTTTTAGATGAATTTAATAATAATTCTAACCTGAGAAAATCCAATTTGGTGAATGATATTTTATTAAATCAATATAATTTAAATCGAGGGACAGATTTTGATATTTTAAAAGGTGCAAGAAAGCTAACTGAAAGGGAGTATACCTTACACGCAGATTTGGGTTATATTTCATTGATCGCTCCTCTTAGAAATGATGAAATTTTGGCTGTTTCCTATGAATATACCTATAACGGTAGAAGGTATAAGGTAGGAGAATTGACAGAAGATTATACAATTAAACCAGAGGATGAAGTTATTGTGCTCAAATTGTTAAAATCAGCTACATTAAGAAATTTTATTAACATGGCAAATCCGCATCCTATGTGGGATTTAATGCTTAAAAATATCTATTCATTGAATGTGAATAGTTTACAGAAAGAGGGTTTTCAATTAAAAATTGTCTACAAGGATGATGCCTCTGGTATTGATAATTCCAATGCCATAGAGGGTCAGGGATTATTCAAAGATATGCCTTTTGTTAAGGCTTTGGGTTTTGACAAATTAAATTATGCTGGTGATCAGAATCTAGATGGAAATGGTAATCCTATAGGAGATGGAAACTATGACTTTATTGAAGGTTTAACCATTGATTCAAAGGATGGAACGATTATTCTACCCAAGTTAGAACCCTTTGGTTCAAAATCCATGCAGACTATTTTTGGAGCTAAACAAGATAAATATGCTTTTGATGAATTATATCGAATGACCCAAACGGATGCTGCTCAGATTACAACAAAAAATAAATTTTTTATTCGTGGGTCCTATCAAGCTGGGGCTGGAGCAAGTTCTGTTAATCTATTTAACGTAGAACCTCGATCTGTTAAAATTACCGCTGGTGGACAATCCCTTGTTCAAGGACAGGATTTTTTAGTGGACGCTTCAGGAAGGGTTACCATCTTGAATCAATCCATCTACAATTCTGGGAGAGAAATTCAGGTTTGTTATGAGAAAAATGATTTGTTTACGAATCAGATAAAAACCTTATTAGGTACAAGGTTAGATTTTAATATTAGTCGAAATGTTCATCTTGGGGCTACATTTCAAAAAATGCGTGAAACTCCTCCTGCCTTTTTTCGAAGGGTTGCTATTGGAGAGGAGCCAGTTAATAATACCATGCTCGGATTTGATGCAACCGTACATTCAAATTCTGGATTAATAACTAAGGCATTAGATGCTTTACCAATCGTTTCTACCAAAGAAGCATCCGTTTTTGATTTCTCAGGTGAATTTGCACAATTAATTCCAGGGGTAAATAAACGCGTTCAAAATAATGCCTTTGTAGATGATTTTGAATCGGTAAGAACCATCTTTAATTTAACCCGACAGGATTTTACTAATTCTATGTCTGCTTGGCATTTAGGGTCTGTTCCAGAGGATTTCCTACCCAATGGAAGTTCAAGAACCGATTTAAGTTCAAATAATAAGCGAGCTAAAATTTCAGCTTACAATGTGGATGTTAGTATATATGGTTTAGGAAATTTTAGTAATACGATACAAAGCATCGATTATAATTTAATAAAAAATTACCATTACGAAAGAGCTATTTCTCCTAATGCCTTATATCCTGCAAAGGATTTTGTCAATAATATAATTAATCAGCCATTAAATATTTTAGATATTGCCTATTTTCCGGCTGAAAGAGGTGTTTATAATTATAATGAGAATCTAAGAGCAGATGGTTTATTAAATATCGATCCTAGAGAAAATTTTGGTTCATTAACCAGGGCTCTAAGTTCTGATACTGATTTTGACAATTCAAATATTGAAATAATTGAATTCTGGATGATGGATCCATTTGCCGACGGAGAATCAGGAAAAATTAGAGACGGTCGATTTAATCAGAATAATACCACAGGAGGTAAAGTCTTATTTCAATTAGGGGATATTTCAGAAGATTTTGTTCCTGATGGATTTTATAATTTTGAAAATGGAATTCCTGCAGAAGGTATAGAGGTAAATAATAATGTTGAATTAACTAATTGGGGTTTAGCCCCCAAAAGACAATTTGTGATTAATGCTTTTGATAATAACGGGAAAGCTAAACAAGATATAGGTTTAGACGGCTTGGCTTCCAATGATATTAATGGCGTAGAGTTTACTGAAACTTTCCATTTCGCCAAATATTTAAATAATATAAGACCCATCTTAAATGATGATATTTATCAAAAATTTGAAGCCGATCCATCAAATGATGATTATTTATATTATTTAGATGATCGATTTAATCAAGAAAATTCAATTATTGAACGTTATCGGGATTTTATGGGCCTTGAAAGAAATTCTGAATTACTCAATCAACAAAATGCCAATGGTTATTCTCAGGCTAATTCAATTTTACCCGATATAGAAGATTTAAATAACGATAATACCGTTAATGATAATGAATCCTATTTTGAATATGAACTAGACCTTAAGAAGGGTAGACTTGATAATCATCCTTATGTCGCAGATAAATTATCAGAGAATGGTGTCAATTGGTATCTTTTTAGAATTCCAATTAAAAATCCAAATAATTATAGAGCGTTCAACAATCCAAGTTTTAAATCAGTTCGTTTTTTAAGAATGGTTATGACTGAATTTAGTCAACCAATCGTCTTGAGAATGTCTCAATTCCAATTGTCTGGTTATAATTATCGTACGTTTAGGGGTAAAATTGATGAATATGGTGGTTTTGATTTATTAGGTCAAAATACCGTTGAAGATCCGGATACCAAATTTGAAGTTTCAACGGTTAATATTGAAGAAAATGGGTCTCCAAAAGACAATACTGTTCAATATGTATTACCGCCTGCATTTGTCAGAGATCGGGATATTACCTCATTGAATACACCTCGTTTAAATGAACAGTCATTAAGGTTGACTGTTGAAAATTTAAAACCTGGTAAAGCCCAAGGAGTATTTAGAAATACTAGTTTTGATTTTATCAATTATAAAAATTTGAAATTGTTTGTTTCATTACAAGATTTCCCAGGAAGAAAGGATGATCTAAGGAATGCGGCTGTTTTCTTCCGTCTTGGAACAGACCTAACAGACAATTATTATGAAGTTCAAACCTTAAATTTGACTAAAACTGAAGTAAAAGCAGGAACTTATAGTGATATTGAAGTATGGCCTTTGGAAAATGAAATTGAGATTTCTTTTGATGATTTGAAATTAGTCAAAATAGAAAGAGATAAAACAAAATCAGCCCTTAATAAAAGATTTAGCAAAAAAGTGATTTCCTCCTCTGGGAAAGAATATTTGATTACCGTCATTGGAAGACCGGACCAGTCGACCATTTTAAATACCATGTTAGGGATTCGAAATATTTCTGAGGCGCTAAATGATAATTTGTCTTGCTCAATTTGGTTTAATGAATTAAGAGCTTCTGGATTTGATCAGACTGCTGGATCAGCAGCCATTGGTAATATGTCTATTAAATTAGCTGATATAGGTAATATTGTAGCAAATGGCAATTTTAATAATTATGGGTTTGGTGGAGTACAAACAAAAATTTCTCAAAGGAGTAGAGAGGAAAATTTGGCTTATGGATTTACGATAAATTTAAATCTAGATCGCTTTTTACCTGAAAAATTAAACCTTAAAATTCCTTTCTTTATTACCTATGATAGGAAGAATATTTCTCCACATTTTGACCCATTGGATCCAGATATTGTCTTAAAGCAATCTTTAAATAAACTTGAAACAGAAACTGAAAGAGCGGATTATTTACGCTTGGTTCAAGATAATACGGTTCGTAAGGGGTATAATTTTACAAATGTTAAACGAATGAGAGGAAAAAATGCCAAGTTTATATTACCCATTAGTTTAAGTAATTTTACATTTAATTATTCTTACTCTGAATTAAATCGCTCGAATACACTTATTCAGGATTATGCATTGAGTAATTATAAAGGATCAATTTTTTATAATTATAGTCCTAAACCAATTAATTTTGAACCATTTAGTTCATTTAAATCAAATTCACCATGGCTTAGTTTAATAAAAGATTTTAATTTCAATCCACTTCCAAGTGCAATTTTAATGAAATTGGATATGGATCGGAATTTTATTAAAACCCAACTTCGGAATGCTGATTTAACCATAGAAGGAGTTCCGGCTCAATTTGAAAAATACTGGTTTTTAAATCGAGACTATGCCCTTTCATGGAATTTTACAAAATCTCTCAATTTAAATTATAAAACGACCGTTAATGCGATCATTGATGAACCATATGGTGATTTAACTAGCCAGGCAGATAAGGATTCTGTTTGGACGAATATTCGAAACTTGGGAAGACCTAAGGTATTTGATCAGCAAATTAGTTTAGATTATCGTCTTCCATTGGATAAATTACCCTTGACAGATTGGATGGAAATGTCTTATAATCATAAAATTAATTTTAATTTTTGGGCTAATTCTTTAGGATTAAAAGATGAAAATGGAGAAAGCTTTGGTAATATTATAAAAAATAGCAAGGATCGTACTCTTTCCGGACAGGTAGATTTTGTGGCATTGTACAATAGAATTTCAGCATTAAGATGGGCAAATTCTCCTGTGATATTTGGGAAGGATATTGCAAGAAATCCTGGTGATGATGAAAATATTTATATACCACCTAAAACAGTTGGAAAATCATTGACACGGTTATTAATGTCTGTAAGAGGAATTAGGGTTAACTATAATATTTTAGAAACTACCGTTTTACCTGGATTTTTGCCAAGTCCTACAGGTGTATTTGGTATGACTAGTTCGAGTGATGGGCCGGGGTGGCCATTTATCTTGGGTGATCAAAATGATCAAATAAGATTTAAGGCATCTGAAAATGGGTGGTTAACAAAATCCATCGAACAAAATATTGCTTTCACTCAAACTAAACAACAAAAATTATCTTATTCAGGACAAATTGATCCCAATAATAATTTAAGGATAACAGTTGAAGGTAATTATAATAGGGGAGACAATTTTCAAGTATTTTATAGACCATCCCAAATTGGAGGTGATTTTGAAAATCAAAGTCCAGTGAGAAGTGGAAATTATTCTATGACCTTTTTGTCATTTAAAACGGCCTTTAAAAATCAGGATGAAGTATTTGAAACATTTAGGTCAAATAGAGAAATATTGAAAAATAGATTAAACAATTCCTTGAATTTCCAGGAGAATGTACTTTATGATAAAAATTCTCAAGATGTATTAATTCCGGCTTTTTTTGCTGCTTATTCAGGAGTTTCTTCTGAAACTGTTAAATATTCTCCTTTTTATGATATTCCTCTTCCAAATTGGAAATTAGATTATAATGGCATAAACCTTATGCCATTTATCAATAAGAACTTTAGCTCGTTTAGAATTACTCATCAGTATTCTTCCGTATACAGTGTGGGAAATTTTGTTTCTTCCTTGAATTATGGAGAATTTTTGGATGATTATCGAAATCTTACCTTAAATTCTCTATTGTATCCTCTTTCCTCTCGGTTTGAACAAAAAGTTTTACCGGGCGGAGAAACTGTCTTTAGTTTAATTCCCGTTTATGTTATGAGTAACATTACTTTCCAAGAGAAATTCTCTCCCTTAATTGGATTTAATGCCATCACAAAGTCAAAGATTTCCTTTAATTTTGAATATGCTCAAGATAGAAATGTTGGTTTGAATTTATCTAATTCACAGGTGGCTGAATTGTCAAATAAGGATTTAACCTTTGGAATAGGTTTTACCAAATCCAATGTGACGCTTCCAATAAGATTTGGAGGGAAAAGGGTTCAATTACCCAATGATTTAAGGTTTACATCCAATTTAACCATACGAGATACTCGAACGCTACAGAGAAAATTAGATGCAGAATCAATTATAACACAAGGTTTTATTAATTTTCAATTTAGACCTCAATTATCCTATAATATTAGCGATAAATTCTCAGTCATGGTGTATTATGATCGAATGTTTAATAATCCTTTGGTTTCTAATTCTTATTATAGACGTGTTGGTCAGGGAGGTTTTCAAATTCGATATAGTTTATAAATTATTAAAAAATATTTGCAAAAAAAGGGAACTTTGTTGACCTTTGCATTTAAATAATTCAATATGAGCATTCCAAAAGAACTTAAATATTCAGAAGAACACGAGTGGATTAAGGTTGAAGGGGAGATTGGTATTATTGGAATTTCAGATCATGCTCAAAGTCAATTAGGTGATATAATTTTTGTTGACATCAATTCGATTGGTGAAAATATTTCTCAAAATGAGGTTTTTGGTTCTGTAGATGCTGTTAAAACTGCCAGTGATTTATTTCTTCCTGTGGGAGGTGAAATTTTGGAATTTAATGACCAATTAGAATCTAACCCAGAATTAGTCAATACAGACCCTTATGGAGATGGTTGGATTATAAAAATTAAAATAAATGATTTGTCAGAATTGGATTCTTTAATGGATGATGAATCGTATAAATCTTATATTGGATAATCATTAAACCCTGAATTCAGGGTTTTTTTTTGAATAATGAAAAAAATAATTCGTTCAGTAACTGTCAGAGATCCAAGATCAAAATGGAATAATCAAAAGGTCGATATTCTATTGAATGGAAATGTAATAATCGAGATAAATAAACAAATAGATTCTAAATTTTCTGAAGTCATTGGGAATTCATTGGAGATTTATCCTGCTTTGGTAGATGGAAGAACACATTTCTTTTTACCTGGAGGAGAACAAAGAGAAGATTGGACTGAATTAATTTCATCTGCAAAGAGGGGAGGTTT
>CAZXZK010000056.1:0-13340 GCA_964645295.1 uncultured Cytophagales bacterium
TCATTTAACTTTTAATTCATTTAATCAATATAATCAATATTTTGAGGTTGCAAAATCCTATGGCGTTTCTTGCGGGTTAAGAATTAACCCCGAATATGCAGAAGTTAGTACCGATTTATACAATCCTTGTATTGCAGGTTCTCGGTTAGGAATTAGAAGGAAAGATCTATTGGAATTACCAGATGGAATTGAAGGTTTGCATTCTCATACTCTTTGTGAAAATGATTCCTATACTTTAGAAAGAACTCTTTTGGTAATTGATGAAAAATTTGGCGATTTATTGAAAAAAATTAAATGGTTGAATTTAGGTGGAGGGCATCTCATGACAGCTGATTTCTATCATACCGAACATCTTATTCAAGTATTAAAGAATTTTAAAAATAAATATCCACATTTAGAATTAATTATGGAACCAGGGTCGGCTATTGGTTGGCAAACCGGATTTCTTAAGTCCACTGTTTTAGATATAATGGATTCTGATGGAATTGAAGTTGCAATTTTAGATATTTCATTTGCAGCCCATATGCCTGATACTCTTGAAATGCCTTATAAACCGCGAATTAGAAATGCTAGTATGGATCCAGTGGAAGGTAAATATACTTATCGTTTTGGAGGTATGACCTGCCTGGCAGGAGATTATTACGGTGATTATTCTTTCGATAAAGCCTTAAATTTAGGAGATGAAATTATCTTTGAAGATATGATTCATTATACCATGGTTAAAACCACTACCTTCAACGGAGTCAATTTACCTTCTATAGGCTTAATTAAAGAAAATAACCAATTCGAACTATTAAAAACTTTCGGATACGAAAGTTTTAAAGATCGTTTATAAAATAAAAATGTGGAGAAGATCGGTCTCGAACCGACGACCTCTTGCATGCCATGCAAGCGCTCTAGCCAACTGAGCTACATCCCCTAAAAATTTACTCTTGCGCCAAATCCTCCTTGTGGCTGGATAAAAAAAGGTTTTGGACTAATTTCATTATAAAATCCTATTTCCGTAAAAAATGAAAGATTGGGAGCATCCTTTGGGAAAAATTCTATTCCTCCTATAACAACGCCACCAAATGACTTTTGTATTTTAATTCGATTATTATTGTTTGATTCATCGTATAAATCTCTGTTATTGTATTGAAGTCCTAAGCCATAATAAGTTTGAATATTTTCATTCGAGATGGTTTTGTGATGCCATAAATAGAGTGCATTTAATGAAAATCCAATATTTTTATATACACCTGATTTATAATTCCTATTTGTACCCCATAAGCCTCCATAGGCCCCAAAATTAATTTCAATTAAATTAGGTGTACCTTGAATATATTTCCTAATCATAAAACCCCCTGGTTCTCCAATTCTTAATCCTGATGCCCACTCTAATTGTTGAGAATAGGTATCGAATGAACATATCATGGCGAAAATTAAAATAATATAATATCTAGGAATTTTATTAGACATAATAATTTTTAATACTTATTAGCAATTTATCAATTTCTTCTCTTGTTCCAATACTTATTCGAATAGAATTTTCACATAAAGTTACATTTCCCCTGTATCGAGTAATTATTTTAGAATGGATTAAATGTTCAAATAGCGATTTTGATTGTTTAAATTTAACTAAAATAAAATTAGCATTTGAAGGATACACTTGCTCTATTTCCTTAATTTCTTTTAATTTTTTTATTAAATATTCTTTATTTTCTTTGATGGATTTAAGATTTGAATGAAAGGTAGTCAAATTTGATAATTCTTTTAAAACCAATTTTTGTG
Source organism: uncultured Cytophagales bacterium (assembly GCA_964645295.1). Taxonomy (GTDB): domain Bacteria; phylum Bacteroidota; class Bacteroidia; order Cytophagales; family Spirosomataceae; genus CAZVFE01. Next base: position 1,771 of record CAZXZK010000056.1, read on the forward strand.
TGGCTCCGCTGATATTATAAGGAGGTTTGATTTTATTTAGAATTTCAATAATATCAGAATGAGCAAAAGCCATTCCTAATCGGAGTGATGCCATTCCATAAGCTTTGGACAAGGTTTGTAAAACAATAAGGTTTGGATAATTATTGATTTCTAATGCAAAACTTTCTTCATCATTAAAATCAATATAGGCCTCATCTATAATAACAAAACCTTGTTTAAAAGTATTCAAAATAGAATATATAGAAGATCTATTTATTTTATTTCCAGTTGGATTATTGGGGCTGCAAATGAAAATTAATTTAGTAGCCTCATTAATACTATTTAATAAGTTATTAAGATTAATTTGAAAATCCTCTTTTAAAGGAACCTGGATAATCTTTGCATGATTAATATTAGCACTTACTTCATACATCCCATAGGTAGGAGGCAAAATTATCAAATTGCCATTTTGATTGGCACATGTCATCCTGATTAATAAATCTATTGGCTCATCACTACCATTTCCAATAAAAATTTGTTCAACTGGGATTTTCTTGATTTCACTAATTCGCTTTTTTAAATCCTGCTGCAAAGGATCCGGATATCGATTAAAAAAATCTCCCGTTTCAAAGGGGTTTTCATTTGCATCTAAAAAAACTCCTTCTTTACCCTTAAATTCATCTCTTGCCGACGAATAAGGTTTTAAATTTAGAATATGTGGAAGGATAATTTTTTTATAGTCCATTTTCCAAACGTATTTTAATGGCATTTGCATGAGCTTTTAAGGATTCAGCTTCTGCCATTTGAATAATTGCTTCACCTAAATCTTCCAATCCTTCTTTTGAGATTTTCTGTAAGGTAATTTTTTTTATAAAACTATCTAAATTTACACCAGAATACATTTTAGCAAATCCATTGGTTGGAAGGGTGTGATTCGTACCTGAAGCATAATCACCAGCTGACTCGGGAGTATAATTACCTAAAAATATGGATCCTGCATTCATTATTTTTTCAGCCATTTCTTCAGCTTCCTCACAGGCTAAGATAAGATGTTCAGCCCCATATTCATTCAGTATTTCAATGGCCTCTTCTTGGTTATTAACTAAGATGATTTTGGAATTCATTAAAGCTTTCTCTGCAAATTCCCTTCGTGGTAGATTTGCTAATTGCTTAGTTAATTCTTCCTTTACTTTGGAAACCAATTTTTCTGTTTCTGTTAAGAAAATAACAGAACTATCAGTTCCATGCTCTGCTTGTGATAGTAAATCAGAAGCGATAAATGAAGGATTGGATGTTTTATTACCATATACCGCAACCTCTGATGGCCCTGCTGGCATATCGATAGCAGTGCCAATTCTATTAGCATACATTTTAGCTGCTGTGACGTATTGGTTTCCTGGCCCAAAAATCTTATATACTTTTGGTATCGATTCTGTCCCTAAACTTAAACCAGCAATTGCTTGAGCACCACCAATTTTAATGATATTTTTAATGCCACATATTTTAGCAGTATAAAAAATTGCCGGATGTTCTCCTGGTGTTGCCAAAACGATTTCTTTGCAACCTGCAATTTTTGCTGGAATGGCCAACATTAAAATGGTGGAAAATAGGGGAGCAGTACCTCCAGGAATATAAATACCGATTTTTTCAATGGGTGATGCTTTTTGCCAACAAATAACACCCGGACTAGTTTCTATTTTTTTTACTTCTAGTTTCTGAGATGCATGAAATTTTTCTATATTAATCGCAGCTTTTTGAATCGCTGTTTTTAATTCAATGGGAGTTTGTTCTGACAATGAATTAATTTCATCACTCGTATAATATAAGTTGGTAATTTCCTTTTTATCAAATGACTTGGTATAGTCAATAATGGCTTTGTCCCCCTTTAATTTAATTGATTCAAATATCCCATGAATTAAATCATCTAGTTCTACCGCGTCAATGGATGGTCGCGCTAAAATAGCTTCATAATCTTCTTTTTTTGGATATTTGATATATTCTATCATTAGTTGATCATTTTTTCTATTGACATTACTAAAATTCCTTCAGCCCCCGCCTTTTTAAGAGCATCTATATTTTCCCAGAAATCTGATTCTGATATGACAGAATGCATGGAATACCAACCTTCTTCTGCCAATGGCATAATAGAAGGAGATTTAATTCCAGGTAATAATTTTTTTATAGATTTGATATTATTTTCATGCGCATTTAAAACCACATATTTATTATTTTGTGATTTTTGAACAGTCTCAATTCTAAATAAAAGTTGAGATAATATGGCCTCTTTATCCAGATTTAATAGCTTATTCTTTATTAAAACAGCCTCAGATTGAAATATTTTTTCTACCTCTTTTAACCCATTACTTAATAATGTACCACCTGTTGATACCAAATCACAAATTCCTTGTGCCAAACCAATACTTGGAGCAATTTCAACAGATCCAGATATTTCATGTATAGTAGCATTGACCCCATGTTCTCTCAAATAATTTTGGGTAATATTAGGGTAGGAGGTAGCTATGTTTTTTCCTTCAAAATAGGTTAAACCTGGATAATTTTCGCCTCTAGGAATTGCCAAGGATAAACGACATTTAGAAAAGCCCAAGGCTTTTATATTACTTACATTTTTTTGGTTTTCTTCTAAAACATTTAATCCGATAATTCCTATATCAGCTACGCCATCTTCTACATATCCAGGAATATCATCATCTCGTAAGAATAAAAATTCCACAGGGAAATTACTGGAAATAGAACGTAATTTTGAAGAACCAGACTCAAATTTTATTCCACATTCCTTGAATAATTTGAGGGAATCATCACTTAATCGTCCTGATTTTTGTATTGCTATTTTTAATTTTTCTGAATTCATAATTCTCTTTCAACAAGAAAGCCTCGATTTTCGAGGCTTCCAATTTAAATTAAATAAACATTCTTATTGGATCCTCTAAGTATAATTTTAGGGTCTGAAGGAATGCTGCTCCTGTTGCCCCGTCTACCACGCGATGATCACAAGTTAGTGTTAATTTCATTATATTTGTTATGACCATTTGTCCATTTTTTACACCTACAGTTTCTTTTATTCCTCCAACTGCAAGTATACAAGATTCAGGTGAATTGATAATTGAAGTGAATTGGTCAATTCCAAACATACCTAAATTTGAAACGGTAAAGGTATTTCCTTCCCAATCTTTCGGTTGTAATTCTTTGTTTTTTGCTTTTTTACCAAAATCTTTTGCCTCAGTGGATATTTGCACCAACGATTTTTCATCAGCAAATCGAATAACTGGTACCAATAAACCATCCTCCACAGCCACTGCCATTCCAATATGCACATGGTGATTTACCCTAATTCTATCTTCCATCCAGTAAGAATTTACTTTTGGATGTTGTTTTAAAGCCAATGCTGTTGCCTTGATTACCATGTCATTGAAAGAAATTTTCACCGGCATTGTTTCAACCAAGGTTTTTCTAATTTCCATGGCCTTATCCATGTTGATTTCCATGGTAAGATAAAATTCTGGTGCAGAAAATTTGGATGCAGACAAACGTTTTGCAATAGTTTTACGCATCTGTGAATTTGGAATATCTTCAAAGCTTTCCTCTCCTCCAACAAAATTTGCCATCGCTCCCCCAGCAGCAGGTTTATAATTATCTATATCTGCCTTGATGATTCTTCCACCTTCTCCTGTACCTTTTAACCAAGATAATTGTATATTTCTTTCAGCAGCTAAAACTCTAGCTAATGGAGAAGCTTTTAAATCTCCACTCATTGTAGTAGCTGGTTTTTCTTCTTTTTTAGGTTCTGATTTTATGGGGGATGGAGTAATCCTTTCTTCCACAACAGGAATAGTTTCAACCTTTTGATTGACAGCTGCAGGTGCAGCAGATTCAAGAGATTTTTGTTGTTCAGCTTTTAAAATTAATTGAAAATCAGCACCTTTTTCTCCAACAATTGCGATAATTCCATCGATTTCAACAGCCTCTCCATCTTTTGCTCCAATATATAATAAAGTACCATCTTCATAATTTTCTAATTCCATGGTAGCTTTGTCGGTCTCAACTTCAGCAATGATATCACCAGATTTTACCGTATCACCTTCCTTTTTTAACCATTTTGCTATTACCCCTTCTGTCATGGTATCAGACATTTTAGGCATTCTGACAGGAGTAGCTTTAACTCCACTTAAATCAATACTTGCCGAAACTTTTACAAGTGGTTCATGACTTGGGGTTGGGGAGGACAATTCTTTTGCTTCTTCTTTTATTTCAGTATTTGAATCCCCTTCATTATTTAATAAAGCTGAAAAATCTTCACCCGCTTCACCAACAATGGCAATGATACCATTGACAGGAACTGCTTCACCTTTTTTTACTCCAATATATAAAAGAGTCCCATCTTCGTAATTTTCTAATTCCATCGTCGCTTTATCCGTTTCTACTTCAGCGATGATGTCTCCAGATTGAATAAGGTCTCCTTCTTTTTTTAGCCAATTTGCAATAACACCTTCTTCCATGGTGTCACTCATTTTAGGCATTCTAATAACTTCAGCCATTTTTCTAAATTTTTACAAAATTAACGTATATAAAACTTTAAAGAAATAAAATTCTAATTTTTTAATCTAATTTAAGTACTGCCATGAAAGCTTCTTGCGGAATTTCTACGTTTCCAACTTGTCTCATGCGTTTTTTACCTTTTTTCTGTTTCTCTAATAATTTCCTTTTTCTTGATATATCCCCTCCATAGCATTTTGCCAATACGTCTTTTCTTAAAGCTCTTACTGTTTCCCTAGCAATAATTTTTTGTCCAATCGCAGCCTGTATTGCAATCTCAAATTGCTGACGAGGTAAAAGTTCTCTTAATTTCTCACATAATCTTTTTCCCCATTCATAAGCTTTATCACGGTGCACAATCGCAGATAATGCATCAACCTTATCTCCATTCAACATGATATCCAATTTCACCATTTCTCCTTCTCTATATCCAGAAAATTCATAATCTAAGGACGCATAGCCTCTAGAAATTGTTTTCAATTTATCGAAAAAGTCAAATACTACCTCTGATAATGGCATATCAAATTGTAATTCTACTCTGTCTGAAGTTAAATAAATTTGATTCGTTAAAATTCCTCTTTTATCCATACAAAGATTCATAATTGCCCCAACAAAATCCGATTTTGAAATTATTTGAGCTTTGATAAAAGGCTCTTCAACAAATTTTATCAAATTGGTTTCAGGTAATTCTGACGGGGCTGATACCCATTTTTTATCGCCCTTATTTAAAGCTACTTTGAATTTTACGGAAGGGACTGTCGTAATGACGGTCATATCAAATTCTCTTTCCAAACGTTCCTGGACAATCTCCATATGGAGCATTCCCAAAAATCCGCATCGAAATCCAAATCCAAGTGCCGCTGAGGTTTCAGGTTCCCAAATTAATGATGCATCATTTAATTGTAATTTCTCCATTGCATCCCTTAAATCCTCGAATTCGGAGGTTTCAACTGGGTATATGCCCGCAAATACCATTGGTTTAACCTCCTCAAAACCTTTAATAGCCGAGGCAGATTTATTCCCAATATGGGTTATTGTATCTCCAACTTTGACTTCTTTTGCTTCTTTTATTCCAGAAATTAAATAGCCTACATTCCCTGCTCCAATAGCGTTTTGAGGTATTTTATTAAGACCTAGAATTCCTATTTCCTCTGCATAGTATTCCTTTCCCGTAGCAATGAATTTTACTCGATCTCCTTTCTTAATTTCTCCATTGTATACCCGAAATATGACTTCAATTCCTCGATAAGAATTGAAATTTGAATCAAAAATTAAGGCTTGTAAATTAGCATTTTCTTCTCCTTTCGGCGGAGGTACTATATCTACAATTCTATCTAAAATATCCAAAACCCCTGTTCCTTCTTTACCAGAGGCATGAATAATGTCTTTTTTATCACATCCAATTAAATCGATTATTTGATCAGATACATCGTCTGGCATGGCTCCAGGTAAGTCAATTTTATTTAAAACAGGAATGATTTCCAAATTATGGTTGATCGCCAAATATAAATTGGATATTGTCTGGGCTTCAATTCCTTGAGAAGCATCCACCACCAATAAAGCACCTTCACAAGCTGCAATTGATCTTGATACCTCATACGAGAAATCAACGTGACCGGGTGTATCAATTAAATTGAAAATATATTCTTCTCCATCTTTGCTATATTTCATTTGGATAGCATGAGATTTTATCGTAATTCCACGCTCTTTTTCCAAATCCATATCATCTAAGAATTGATTTGTCATGTTCCGAGCATCCACCGTGTCGGTATATTCGATTAATCGATCAGCCAAGGTGCTTTTACCATGATCAATATGCGCAATAATGCAAAAATTTCGGATGTTTTTCATTATTTATAATAAACCACAAATATAAGGCATAAAAATGGATTTTCTATGCTTTAAGAATTCATTATATCCTCAATTTCTTGTATTTCCAAAGGAATATTTTTCATTAAATTAATAGGGCTATCTTTAGTGATAAGTAAATTGTTTTCCAGACGTATTCCCATACCTTCTTCAGGTATATATATTCCTGGTTCACAGGTCATGACCATACCCTCTTTAAATGGGGTGTATTTATCCCAAACATCATGTACATCAAGGCCAATATGATGAGCAACGCCATGCATGAAATATTTTTTGTATAGTGGGTTATTCGGATTTTGGTTTTTAATTTGATCCCTTTTAATTAAACCAATTTCAACTAGCTTGGATTCCATAAACTTTTCACATTCCGATTGGTATTCTGTCCATAATAATCCAGGACGCATTAAATCAGTAGCAAAATTTAATACATCCAAAACAGCCTGATAAACCTGTTTTTGTCGAGCATTAAAACGACCATTAACCGGGACGGTCCTCGTTAAATCAGAATTATAATTTCCATATTCAGCTGCGACATCCATTAAAATCAAATCACCTTCTTTACATTCCATATGGTTCGTGATATAATGTAGGACACAGGCATTTGGCCCAGCGGCAATGATGGGAGTATAGGCAAATCCTTTAGATCCATGAAAAATCATTTCACGAATTAACTCGGCTTCAATTTGATATTCCATTACTCCTGGCCGAATAAAATCAAGGGATTTTCTAAAGGCAGATTCTGTAATATCACACGCTTTTTGCATTTGATCGATCTCCTCCTTTTCTTTTATCATTCTCAAAGAATTTAGAATAGGTGCTAGTCTGCCATATTGATGCAAGGGGTATTTTTCTTTTAAATTATTGACTAAGCGATCATTCTGTGTTTGAACCTTTGATTCATTTCTAATATGTTCATTTCCAATTAAATAAATGGATTCTGCTTCAAATATAATCGTTTTTAATAGGTCCTCGAATTGGTGATTCCAAAGAACTGTTTGGATGCCAGATAAATCACTTGCTTTTTGTTTGGTTAGTTTTTCACCTTCCCAAATGGCAATTAATTCAGAAGTTTCTCTTAGAAAAGCGATCTCCCTGTAGGCTGGAATGGGTGAATCTGGAAAAATTAACAAGATAGTTTCTTCTTGGTCTATTCCACTCAAATAAAATAAGTCAGATTGTTGCTGAAACCCCATGGTTCCATCTGCGTTGGTTGGCATGATATCATTTGAACTAATGATAGCCATCGCCTTTTTAGGAAGTTTTTCGATTAATTTCTTCCTGTTTTTAAGGTATAATTCTGAACTTAATGGGGTATATCGCATAAAATTATCTAATGAGTAGGTGAGAAAAAACTAATTACATTTCCCTAATCCAAATATTTCTAAAGGAAACAAGATTTCCATGATCTTGTAAAGCAATTGGTCCGGCTCCATGCACTGGATTTTTGGGCTGTCCGATATAAGGGGTCGTTCCTTGAATTTTGGTATGGTTTTGAACAACTATTCCGTTATGAATGACCGTTACATATGCAAAGGTATTGATTCCTCCATTTTCAGTAAAAGTAGGTGCCGTGTAAATGATATCATAGGAATTCCATTCACCCATTTTTGAAGTAGCATTTACTAATGGTGCTGTCTGTTTATAAATTGAACCAGCTTGCCCATTCCGATAGGTTCTATTTTGATAAGAATTTAAAACCTGAACTTCATATAATCCTTGTAGGAAAATTCCAGAATTTCCTTTCCCTTGACCTTTCAAGGTTTCTGGTTCCATAGGACTTCTCCATTCTATATGTAATTGAAAATTATTAAATTTTTTCTTCGTCATAATCATCCCAGTTCCTTTTTTTACCGTCATGGCACCATCCGCAACTGTCCAAGTAGCAGGTTCCCCAGTAATTACAGAAACCCATTCATCTAAATTTTTTCCATCAAATAAGACGATTGCATCTGAAGGTACCAAACCCGGTGTTACCACTCTAACCTCTGGATCCCAAAATTCTGTTTCTTTAGGGTCGGTCGGGTTCGCCTGTATGACAGATGCTACATTCTCCTGAGCAAAAGCTCCAAAACCCAAAAATATTAATCCTGACGTAAGTAAAAAATTTGTCATTTTCATAGTACTAATTTTAATTTAAAATTTAATTTATTCATAAATTTAGAAAAATTTAAGCAAAAAAAAACCGACTATCGCTAGTCGGTTAAATATTTTTAAAATCAATTATTTTGCAAATGACTTTTTCATTTCTTCAATGTCAACATTCTTGATTTCTGGACGCTGAAGTAATTGCTTAATGGCAGCAGTTTTATTATTTGCTACCGCTTTATTTCTTCTATCTTTTCTTTTTAATCTTGTAACTGCCATAATTTGTTAAATTTTGAAAGTGCAAAGGTATAAATTTTTTCAATCAAAAAAAAAAATCTAGAAAATTTATTATTTTTACAACAAAAATAACTAACCATGAAATTTAAATCTTTATTAATTTTCCCCATTCTTTTATTTTTTATTTCTTGTAGCCGAAATAATTTACAAAACCCATTGAACCAAATGGATTTTATTAAAACAGAGGGAGAGAAATTATATTTATCCAGGATTGAATCAATTCATCAAGTATATGATAAGAAACGAGAAGAAGCCTTAATTAAAACCAGAGCCCAATATTTCAAGGCACTTCAAGATCAAAAAGAATCTATCCCTAAAGATCAATTATTGATTGAATCCTTTGGATTTATGGCTAATTTTATTCGGGATATGTCGAGGGTTACTGATTCTATTAGTCTTGAATTGATAAAAGAAGAACGATTTTTAACGAATAATTACTATAAAAGATTTCAACTTTTTCAAAGAAGTTGTGATCATTTGACCAACCAAATAATGGATAAGAAGCAGCAAGCCAATCATTTAAATCGAATTGCCTTAGAATTGGATTCTTTAAGAATGGAATTGAATCCTTTGCCATAACCAAAGAAAAACGTAATTTTGCATTTTATATATTGAATATGCAAAAACCGAATAACGCAAGAGGTACTAGAGATTTCGGACCACAAACTATGGTTCGTAGGAATTATGTATTCGACATAATCAAAAAGAATTTTATCAAATTCGGTTTTGAAAATATTGAAACACCAGCTATTGAGAATCTTTCTGTTTTAATGGGTAAATATGGGGAAGAAGGAGATCAATTATTATTTAAAATTTTAAATTCAGGTGATTTTAAGAAAGATATAAATGCAGCGGATTTAGAATTAGGTCCAGAAAAAATAATTCCTAAAATTTCAGAGAAAGGTCTTAGATATGATTTAACTATTCCCTTTGCTCGCTTTGTAGCCATGAATCGGAATGATTTGGTTTTTCCTTTTAAAAGGTACCAAATTCAACCAGTATGGCGAGCAGACCGTCCTCAAAAGGGTCGATATAGAGAATTTTATCAGTGTGATGCCGATCTTATTGGTTCGAATTCATTGATAAATGAAATTGAATTAATTACATTATTTCAGTCAGTCTTTTCGGATTTAAAAATTAAGGCCAACCTTACGATTAATTCCAGGAAAATTTTAACGGGTATTTCCGAGGCCTTAGGTTATAATGATAACTTCCCCTTTTTTGCTGCAACCTTGGATAAATTAGATAAAATAGGTTGGGAAAAAGTCAATACAGAATTTTTAGAGGCAGGATATTCACAAGAAAAAAACAATCAATTAAAAAATATCCTTGAATTTGAGGGGGAGAATATGAGTAAATGTGCCTATTTAAGAAAATTCTTAAATAATTCTCCGGTTGGTTTAGAAGGTATAGCAGAAATTGATTTTATTCTTCAAAATTTAGATACTAATCAATATAATAATTCTAATATAATTTTCGATGTCAAATTGGCTAGGGGTTTATCTTATTATACTGGTTTGATATATGAAGGAAAGCCAACGGAAATAGATTTTCCAAGTATTGTTGGGGGTGGGCGATATGATAATCTGACCACGATGTTTGGTTTTCCTGATATGTCTGGAGTTGGAATTTCATTTGGTATAGAGCGTATAATCGATGTGATGGAAATTTTAAATTTATTTAATGAACTTCCCAAAACGAATTCTCAGGTATTATTTACCTATTTTGACGAGCTTGGTCAAAAGCAAGCCCTAAAATACCTTAATTTGTTAAGGAAGGAAGAAATTAAGGCCGAAATATATCCGGATATTGCAAAAATTAAAAAATCCTTTGATTTTGCTAATAAGCGAAATATTCCATTTGTAGCGGTAATTGGAGAAGAAGAGATTTCCTCAAATAAAATTAACCTTAAGAATATGTCTACCGGTACACAAGAAATGCTTACAATTGAAGAAACGCTTCAATTATTTAAAAGATAAGGTAAATTATCTCCATTTCTTATATAAGTTTATCAAACCATTTGTTGAAGAATCATGTGTAATAATTTCTTCGTCAGAACTTAGTTCTGGATAAATAGAATTGGCTAATTGTTTACCTAGTTCTACTCCCCATTGATCATAAGAGAAAATATTCCAAATAACTCCTTGAACGAAAATTTTATGTTCATATAATGCAATTAAAGAACCTAAAGTTTTTGGATCTAATTTTTTAATTAAAATGGAATTAGTAGGTTTGTTTCCTTCAAAGACCTTGAATGGTGCTAATTCATTTATTTCTTCCTGATTAAGACCTTTTTCTTTTAATTCTTTTACAACAAGTTCCATTGATTTACCATTCATCAGAGCTTCTGTTTGAGCAAAGAAATTGCTCAATAACATTTTATGATGTTCTCCAATGGGATTATGCGAAATGGCAGGTGCAATAAAATCAGCTGGTATCATTTGAGTTCCTTGATGAATTAACTGATAAAAGGCATGTTGCCCGTTTGTCCCTGGTTCTCCCCAGATAATCGGACCTGTTGCATAATCTACTCTTTTTCCGTTTCTGTCAATAGATTTGCCATTTGATTCCATGTCTCCTTGTTGGAAATAGGCTGCAAATCGATGCATATATTGATCGTATGGCAAGATAGCGTGAGAATGAGCTCCAAAGAAATTATTATACCATATTCCCAATAATGCAATGATTACTGGCATATTGGATTGAAATTCAGTATTTTCAAAATGTTGATCCATTTCATAGGCCCCTTCTAATAATTGTTCATAATTCTTAAAACCTATTCCTAGAGC
>CAZXZK010000056.1:13350-13701 GCA_964645295.1 uncultured Cytophagales bacterium
AACATATTGGCTTGATCAATACCGAATTCTTTTACTTTTTCACCATTTTTAAAAATTGCCACAAAATGTTTTTCTACCGCATCCGCTTGATTCAAGGAATTTTTTAGCCATTCTCTAGCAGAAAAGGCATTGGCCATTGTCTCCTGCGTGGTAAAAGTTTTGGATGCAATTAAAAATAAGGTGGTTTCTGGTTCACAATGCTTCAAAGTTTCAACGATGTGTGTTCCATCTACATTGGAAACAAAATGTAATTTAAGATGATTGGAATATGGTTTTAAGGCTTCAGTTACCATTACTGGACCTAGGTCTGAACCACCAATTCCAATATTAACAATATCCGTTATCTCTTTT
>CAZXZK010000057.1:0-1806 GCA_964645295.1 uncultured Cytophagales bacterium
CGGCATCGCAAAGGTAATGGCCGCTCGGGGAGCGCTCGTCTCTGGCAGCGATATTTTTCATTTTCTCTGGAGAATCGAAAGTAGGCCGTCTCCATTCCATACAAGAACAAGACATTTGCTATGCCAACATAGGAATACAAAAGGACATTGATTCCGTTTTCTTTTGGCATGAAAGCAGCAGTATGGATTGGAATCAGAAGATAATTCAATAATCTACCAATAATGGTGCTTAATCCATAAAGGGCTGTTTCACCAGCTAATTTTTTTAACACTCGATAAAAAATTTAGTTAATCGAGGACAATTTACTAAATTGCACGAATTTTACTGTATAATGAAAAAAAATATATTTATTTTCTCACTTCTTTTTTGTTTAGTTGGGTTTGAGAATATCAGGGCTCAGTCTTTTAGTTATTATCCATTTAATTCACAGTTTGCTATTTCATCCAATCCGACGAATAATGCATTTTTTGAGGGAAGAATACAAATGAATTCAGCCACAAGTTTAATTACTACCGAATTGGGATTAATGGTTAATGTTCAGAAAAATGAAACAGCCGTTATGTACCTTGGTGGAGGATTAAATTTTGGTTGGGCTAATTCTTTTCTTGGTTCTGATGAAGTATTGAAAGGATTTTATGGTAGTGTGGGTACGCGGGTTTTCCCATTTGAAAAATATCGTAGGGTGGGGATTAATTTTGAGATTACGCCTTATACCAACACCAACTTATCGGTCGGTTTATTGAGAGCCTGGTTGGGGTTAAGTTATAGTTTTGGTGAAAATAAGCTGAAGAAAGATTAAGGTTTTATATAGCCAATTTTATCATAAAAATCTGCTGAATAATTTTCACTAAGGGGAATATGGTTTTCTCCAATTTTTATTTTTTGGTTTCTAATTGATTCGATACTTTTTAAATTCACGTTGAATGATTTGTGGATTCTCATAAAATTATTGGTTGGTAATTTTTCTTCGATTCCTTTCATGGTCATTCGGCAAACAAGCGGAAATTTTTGTGATTTTAAATGGATTTTAATATAATCTTTGAGGCCTTCTACGAATTCGATATCCGCGAAACTCACTTTAATTAATGAATAATCTGCATGGATGAACATATAATCAAGGTCGAGGCTGGTATTATGTTGTCTTTTGGATTCGAGGTAATTAAAAGCTTCAAAGGTTTTGTTTGCGGCTTTGATGAATCGTTCGGAGGAGATGGGTTTTAATAGATAGTCTAAAATATCTAATTGATATCCTTCCAAAGCATATTGTTCGTAGGCAGTCACGAAGATCACCAAGGGTTTGACGGTAAGTCCTTCAAGGAATTGAATACCAGAAATACCTGGCATTTGAATATCTAAAAATAGTAAATCTACGGACTTCTTACTGAGGAAATTATTGGCTTCAATAGCATTTTTGCAAGTCCCGACTAATTCCAGAAAATCAACATTTTTTATGTGATCGACTAATAAATCGATTGCTAATTCTTCATCGTCGACAACCAAACATTTAATTTTCGTTTTTTCCATGACTTATAATAGTTCAATTTCTAATTCAATCAGGTATTTATCTTTTAAATCTTCAATTAATAATTGGTGTTTTTTAGGATGAAGTAATTCTAATCTTCTTTTGATATTGGTTAGGCCGATTCCAGAGGAGCCATCTTTTTGTTCTAATTTATGGGAGGGGGAGGTTTTATTTTCTACTTTAAAAAGTAATTTCCCATTATTTTCTTTTAAATCTATGAAAATATACCCATTTTCTGTGAGAGAAACACCATGTTTAAAGGCATTTTCAACAAAAGGAATTA
>CAZXZK010000057.1:1816-13692 GCA_964645295.1 uncultured Cytophagales bacterium
GGATAATTGGTAATTTTCTAATTTTTTTTCAAATTTTATATTAAAATCTTTTCCGAATCGAATTTTTTGGAGTTCGATATAGGAATCTAAATAATTAATTTCTTTTTCGATACTTACTTTGGAATCTTTTGTTTCATAAATCATGTATCGCATTAATTCAGAAAGTTTAATTACGATTGGCTCTACCATGTCGGATTTTTTTCTCGATAAAGCCACGATACTATTTAAAACATTGAACATGAAATGGGGGGAAATCTGAGACCTTAAAAAAGACAGTTCTGATTTTAATTGTTCGTTTTCTAGTTCTTTGGTTTTTTCTTTTTCTTCAAAATAGGAAATAGTAAAATTATAAATAAGACCCATGGCAATGGTGAAGAGAATTTGGAAGGTAGTACCAATTAGGGGACCTCTTCTAAAATTACTTTTGGGGCCAGAGGGACCTAAAATGAATTCTTGTAATAGTCCATGTATTTCATACATGATAAAAAGGGAAATTCCTAAACAAATCAAATAGATGATAGTGCCAAAATTAGTTAGGATTTTTTTGATTAAGAATTGAGTATTTAAGTAGAATAGGGGAATATTGGCTGCGGCAAAACTCATGAAAAAGAGTGTCCAATTCCAATATCTTGCAATTTCCTCAGGATTCGTTGAATTTGAGGTAGGGCGCATCATAAAGGGTATTATTACATAACCTATCCAAAAAAGGCTATGCAAGAAGAAGGTTCTCAATTTGGGGTATTTATAATCCATCAAGTTAAAGTTACGGTGTAATTTAGTTTTATCCTTTGAAAAAGTTCCAATTAATATACGGAAAATTTAAATATAGCGATAAAATGGATATTTCTTGTAGACAAAATTTATCATGAATTCTTTAAAAATTTTGGTTTATTTCTTAGTTTTAGGAATACTTTTAAACTTATCTTAATGAGAAAACTTATTTTACTTATATTTTGGCCTTTTCTAAGCCATTCTCAGCATATTATTCATTTAGAGGATTTGAGTGAATTTGAGAGTCCAACTAAAAATTGGTCTATTCAACAATCTGCTAATTGTGGGCCTTGGGATAGCCAGTTTTTAATTATTTCGGGGAAAGGCGTGTTGGTCAATACTTTATTAAAAGGTCAGGAAAATCATGATTTAATTAGTCGATTAAAGCATGGTGACATTCATCTAAAGTTTGACTATAAATTACCCAAGGGTTCAAATTCGGGTATTTATTTACAGGGCAGGTATGAGGTTCAATTATTGGATTCTTGGAAAAAGAAGCATCTGAAATATGGGGATAATGGAGGAATTTATGAGCGGTGGGATGAGAATCGGGGGAAGGGGAATCAGGGATATGAGGGGAATGCACCTTTGGTAAATGCATCAAAGGCTCCTGGATTATGGCAGGAGATTGAGATTGATTTCCAAGCTCCAAGATTTGATGCAAGTGGAAACAAAATTTCCCATGCAAAATTTAAAAAAGTTGTACTAAATGGGGTATTAATTCATCAAAATATTGAATTGACAGGGGTGACGCGGGGTTCTATGTTTGAAGAAGAGTCGGCCTATGGACCGATACGTATTCAAGGGGATCATGGCCCGATTGCGATACGTAATTTTTCGTATGAGACCTTTGATTTGCCATCGGTTGCTTTAAGAAATATTCAATTTAAGACCTATCAAAGTGAAAAGGAGAACCAAATAAAAACCTTCAATACGGATGGTTTGGAGCCGGTACAAGTGGGCAAAGTAGATAAAATTGATCAGAATGCGATAAATCCTAGGGCGAATTTTTTAACCAATTTTGAAGGGGAATTGGAGGCGCCAAGTAGTGAGGATTATGAGTTTGAATTGTATTTTACGGGATCAGCTCAGCTTTGGGTGGATGGCCTGAAATATTTTGAGGCCGAGAGTTGGTATAATACGAAGAATACGGTTATGGTACCAATTACGAAGGGGAAGCATCGGTTTAATTTAGTATATGTAAAGGACTTTCCTTGGGGGCCAAGGGCTTTGGGGGTTTATGTTAAGCGATTGGGTGCTGAAAAAATTGCTTTACATGATATCTATTCTTTGCCTGAGCCGGAGGCCATAGGTATGATTGAATATGAGGTTGGAAAAGAGCCGGTTTTTCAGCGTTCCTTTATGTTTGAAGAGGAGGAGAAAAATATGTATGTGATCAGTGTTGGCACTCCGGAAGAATACCATTATTCCTATGATTTAAAGAAAGGGGATTTAATATACGTTTGGAGGGGGAGGTATTTAGATGTTACACAGATGTGGGAAAATCGTGGTGAGCCACAGAGTGCTGAGCCCTTGGGTCAGAGGGAGACGATTTTGGGGAAGGGAAGTATATTTAAAGATGGGGAGAAAATTTCCGAATCATGGGTATATAAGGGATATCAGTTACAGGAAGGAATTCCCCAATTTAGGTATCAATATGGGGAGAATAAAAATCTATTAAAGGATCTTATTGTACCCAATGAAGATCTATCAGGTCTTAAGCGACAAATTCAATTGGATAAACCAGATAACTTGACGGTTATTATGGCTAGAGGTGAATCGATAATATCTCATGGGAATGGTCTTTGGGAAATAGATGGGAAGTATTTTATTAGGAGTAAGGGTGAAGGAATACAAATTATAGAGGGTGAGTTGAGGGGAGAAATCAAAGAGGGAGGTTATTCATATGAAATTATTTGGTAAAACTTTTATACAGCAAAAAATGAAAAATTTAGGAATATATATATTGCTTTTATTGATTTCTTTTGGTTTGAATGCCCAGCAAAATCCGAAGGAGTCTGATTATTATGAAATTAAAACCATTGCGATTCCGAAGGAAATTTATTTGGAGGTCGGAGGATTAGCGACCATGCCGGATGGAAGGTTGGCTGTAAGTACTCGTAGGGGGGAAATATGGATATTAGAAAACCCTTATCAGGAGGGGGGCTATCAAACTCATTTTAAGAGGTTTGCTTCTGGAATGCATGAGATTTTAGGATTGGCCTTTAAAGATGGGGCTTTTTATTGTTCTCAGCGATCTGAATTAACAAAAGTAATGGATACGGATCGAGATGGGGTGGCAGATGTGTATGAGCCAGTATATCAGTTTGAGGTATCTGGGAATTATCATGAGTATACATACGGGCCGGTTATAGATAAAAATGGGGATATGTGGGTAAGTTTAAATTTGGCTTGGGTTGGATATGGGGAAGGTAAATTTTCAAAATGGAGGGGTTGGTTTGTAAAGATCAATGATAAGGGAGAATTAGAACCCATTGCTGGAGGCTTAAGATCTCCTGCTGGCTATGCCTTTAATGCAGATGGAGATTTATTTTATGGGGAAAATCAGGGAGATTGGGTTGGATCAGGGCGTGTGACGCATCTAGAAAAAGGAGATTTTGCGGGAAATCCTGGGGGTTTAAAATGGGCAAAAGAACCAAATAGTCCGTTTAAATTAAGTCTTGAAGAAATACCTGATACGGGAGAACCAATGTTTAAGGCGGCACAGGAGGTGGAAAATTTAAAATTACCTGCGGTATGGTTTCCTCATGCTATTATGGGGATATCTACTTCTGATATTTTACAAGATACCACAGGTGGAAGATTTAGTCCATTTCCGATGCAATATTTTGTCGCTGATCAGGGGCAATCGAAGGTGATGCGGATGGGATTGGAGAAAGTGAATGGGGTTTATCAAGGGTTTTGTATAAATTATCGTGAAGGGTTTCAATCAGGGATTTTACGGGAGCGATTTGGGAAGGATGGATCAATGTTTGTTGGAATGACTTCTCGTGGGTGGGGATCAACTGGCAAAGATGAATTTGGTTTACAAAGGTTAATGTGGAATAAAAGGATGCCTTTTGAAATTGAGCAGATTCGGGCGGAGGTGGATGGATTTACCATTCGGTTTACTCAACCGATTGATGTGACGACTGCACAAGATATTGAATCCTATTCCATGCGATCGTATATATATAAGTATCAACATCAATATGGAAGTCCGATTATTGAGGCAGATGATATGGGTATACGAGGAATGAAGATTTCTGAGGATAAGCGAGAGGTTCGATTGAGTTTGTCTGGAATTAGGCAGTATTATATTCATGAATTTACCTTATCAGGAATTAGGAGTTCATCAGGATTACCGCTTTTACATGAGACGGCCTATTATACCTTAAATCAAATCCCTAAGGGAGAAAAAATAGCAGAGAATAGGGTTTTAAAAGAACCTGTGAAAAAGAAATCTGAAACAAAAACAAAAATTGGGGAAGATGGAATTGTGTCTGAAGGGGAGGCGATGGCTTTATTGAAAAAACATACCTGTTTAGCTTGTCATTCGAAAGAGTCGAAGGTTGTTGGCCCATCGTACCTTGATATTGCCAAGCGGAAATATTCAGAAAAGCGTATTTTGGAATTAGTTTATAAACCAGAGCCTGGTAATTGGCCAGAATATGCAACACCTATGGCACCTATGTCTCATGTTCCTTCGGGGGATATAATAAAAATTGCGAGGTGGATTAATTCGCTTAATCAGCCCTCGCAAAAGATATTAAATCGGGATTAGTTATTGCACTTCTCCGTTTATAAATAAAACGATTTGTCCGTTTTGAGCATTGGAGGTGACAACGATGGATTTATTAAAGGCCCCGGGTCTACCTTTCGAATTATAAGACGCGGTAATTTTTCCGGTTTTTCCTGGCATAATTGGTTCTTTTGTCCATTCTGGAGTAGTGCAACCACAAGATGGGGCAACATTTGAAATAACTACGGGAGCGTTGCCTGTATTTTTAAATTCGAAGGAATGGGTAGCGACAGCACCTTCCTTGATTTTACCAAAATTGTGTTTTTCTTCAGAGAATTTTAGAACTGCTTGGGCGTTTGAAATCATTGAGATTCCAAAAAATAGGCTTAATAAACCTAAATCATATAATAATCTTAATAATAAAAATAGTTTTTTCATTGCTGTGATTTTTTGACTAAATTTAAAAAATAATCATTAAAAACAAATTTCTTTGAGTGGGATTTTCTAAGATTGATTTTGATTTTAACCCGCAGGAAGTCTTAAAGGACTACGAATTGGCATTGCTTAGTAGGGAATGCAGTTATTTGGTTAGAAAAGAAGTTTTTGCGGGAAGGGCGAAGTTTGGTATTTATGGAGATGGGAAGGAATTATGTCAAATTGCTTTGGGTCATCATATGCGTGCTGGAGATTATTTTGCTGGCTATTACCGTGATCAAACGGTAGGTGTTTTGATAGGGGATTTGGAATGGTCTCAGTATTTTGCTCAGCTTTATGGTCATCCTGATATTGAGTTTGATCCTCATTCAGCAGGAAGGCAGATGATTAATCATCATGCAACAAGGCTATTAGATCGGGACGGATTATTTAAGAATCAGACCTCTCAAGTTAATTCTGTCGCTGGGATATCCTCTACAGGATCACAAATGCCTCATACCTTAGGGGTGGCTTATGCATCAAAATATTACCGGGAGCATGTAAAGGAATTAGTGGGTCATCGGGGGAAATTTTTCGTTGATGGAAGGGAGATTGGGTTTTGTACAATAGGGGATGCATCTACTTCGGAGGGCATGTTTTTTGAGACGATCAATGCGGCGAGTGTATTGCAAGTACCTATGGTTATTTCGGTTTGGGATGATGGATATGGTATTTCAGTTCCGATTAAATACCAAACTGCTAAGGAATCGATATCGAAAGCTTTGGCTGGATTCAAGCGAGGAGAAGGATTGGAAGGATTTGAAATTATTGAAGTAAAAGCTTGGGACTATCCGGGCTTAATGAAGGTTTATAAAAAGGCTACTGAAATTGCTAGGAAAGAAGATGTTCCATGTTTGGTTCATGTGACAGAATGTACTCAATTACAAGGACATTCTTCTTCTGGTTCGCATGAGCGATACAAGGATAAGGTGCGATTGGATTGGGAGCATGAATGGGATTGTAATAAAAAGTTTAAGGAATGGATTTTAGAAAAGGGGTTTTCCACTGAACAGGAATTGGAGAACATGAGGTTGTTGGCGGTTGCTGAGGCTAAGAGAATACAGAAAAAGGCCTATGAGGATTATACTTTTGCCATTCAGAAGGAGAAAAAAGAATTATTGAAAGTATTGAAATTGGTTATGGAGAGTACGCATCAAAAGCCACGTTTTCAGCCAATTGTAAAAGATTTGTTAAAGGAGCCTAATCCCTTGTATTCGGATTTGGTAAAAGCTGGGAGGAAGGCATTACGATTGTTTCGAAATTATCAAGGTTCGACGCATATTAACTTATTAAAAAACTGGTTGAGAAATTTCGAGAAGGAGAATAAAGAGCGGTTTAGTTCGCATTTATACAGTGAGTCTAGGGAGTCTCCTTTGAATATTAAGGGGATAAAGCCTATATTTCAAGAGGATTCACCAAAAGTGGATGGGAGGGATATTATTAATAGGGGTTTTCATTCCTTTTTAATGGATCCGAGGGTATTTATATTAGGAGAGGATGTAGGTAAAATTGGGGATGTTAATCAAACTTTGGCAAATTTACAAAAGAATTATGGAGAGTGGCGAGTGACGGATACGGGAATTAGGGAGACAACGATTGTAGGGCAGGGAATTGGAGCGGCCTTAAGGGGTTTAAAGCCAATTGTTGAGATTCAATATTTGGATTATATTTATTATTGTTTATCGATATTAACAGATGATCTTGCCTGTATGCAATACAGGACTAAGGGAGGACAAAAGGCACCTTTGATTATTCGAACGAGAGGTCATCGTTTAGAAGGCATTTGGCATTCAGGAAGTCCGATGGGGACTTTGGTAAATTCTTTGAGGGGAATGCATATTTGTGTACCGAGGAATATGGTTCAGGCTGTTGGGATGTATCGAACCTTATTGGAGGGGGATGATCCTGGTTTGGTGATTGAAAGTTTAAATGGTTATCGGTTAAAGGAATATGTGCCTCAGAACATGGATGAATATAAAATTCCTTTGGGGGTTCCGGAAGTATTAATTGAAGGGAAAGATATTAGTTTAGTGACTTATGGATCGATGTGCCGGATTGGAATGGAGGCAGTGAGTCAATTAAAAGAATTTGGAATCAGTGCGGAATTGATTGATGTTCAAACATTACTGCCGTTTGATCGGCCTGGTGCTGTATTGAAATCGATTATGAAAACGAACAAGGTTTTGTTTATGGATGAGGATGTACCGGGAGGTGCATCTGCCTATATGATGCAGCAGGTATTGGATGAACAAGGAGGAGGCAAATGGTTAGATTTGCCAGCAGCTTGTATATCGGGCATGGCTCACCGTCCTGCCTATGGGTCGGATGGAGATTATTTTTCCAAACCGAATGTAGAAAATATTGTTGATAAGGTGTTAGAGATGATGCATGAGGTAGATCCTGATGAATTTCCACTTTTATATTAATGAGGTCTGAAACGTATTTTAGGTATATATTGCGTTCTTTTAAAGATATTTTAAAGGGAATGAAATTGACGTGGAAACATTTGAAAGAAGCAAGGAAAACCCGTGTCAATCATGCTATAGAAAAGGTGGAATATTTTCAGGAGAAAAGTGGAATTTTTACGAATACCTATCCTCATAGTGAAATACCGGTACCGGAGATTGGGCGATATAAGCTTCACAATGAAATGGATGATTGCATTGTTTGTGATAAATGTGTTCGGGTTTGTCCGGTGGATTGCATTGAAATTGAGCCAATACGAGCTACTGGTTTGGTAGGACATACCTCTGATGGGTCACCGATTCGATTATATGCCGCAAAATTTGATATTGATATGGGGAAATGTTGTTTTTGTGGATTATGTACCTCTGTTTGTCCGACAGAATGCTTGACTATGACCTCGGAATATGATTTTTCAAGTTTTGAAATCAGTGAACATGTATTTTCTTTTGGTAATTTAACTGATCAAGAGGCTGAGGAAAAGAAGAAATTATATGAGCAATATGTTGCAGAGAAGAATGCTCAAAAAAATTCAAAAGATGGGAATTAGTTTTCTTATATTATTTATTTGGATGGTTATTTCAGGTTTTGGGATACTTTTTACCCGTCAAATTTTAAATGCTATCCTTTATTTTTTGGCCTTGATGGTAGGAGTAGTAGGGATATATATTTTATTGGAGGCGGATATTATGGCCATGAGTCATTTGATTTTATATGTTGGAGGGGTAATTGTATTGGTTTTATTGGGTTTGATGTTATCAGAGAACAGAATAAAAGGACAAGATGGCAAAAATAGTATTTTTACGGATAGATTTTCAATTTTATGGGGGCTAATAATTGGGGCTGGGGTAATGGGGATAATTTTATTTGGAATTAGTCGGATGAGAGGTGGATTAATGATGGGGAAATCCTATGGGAATAATTCGTCATCCATTGAAATTGTTGGTGAATCTTTCATTGGGCGATTTTTTTTACCATTTGAATATATTGGAATTTTTTTATTGGTTAGCTTAATAATTGCGGCCTATATAGCTAAGAAAAATGATTGATTTTGAATTGCCTATTTTCGGGTTTTTAATCCTTTCTGCCCTATTATTTGGAATAGGAATGGGGGTAGTATTGGTAAAAAAGAATCCGATTATGATTTTAATAGGAATAGAAATCATGATGGTAGCAGGAAATATTAATTTAGTTGCTTTTGGGAGAAATGATCCAGAACGAATGGGTTTGATTTTTTCTATCTTTACGATCATTTTAGGAGTCTGTGAATTGGCGGTGGGGATGGCGATTATCATTCAGTCGTATAATTTCTTTAAAGAAAAAGAATTCAGTGATTTTGATAATCATGAGGGGGGAAATTAGTTTAGCCAATTATTAATTTGAGCGATCAAAATAGGAGTTTTCTTTTTGCCTACGACCTTTTCAATTTCTTCTACAGGTGCGGCTTTTAGGTTTTTGATGGAGCTAAATTCTTTTAATATTTTTTGAGCGGTTAGTTTGCCAATTCCTTCAATCTCTTCTAATTGTGAAATCAGGAAATTTTTTGATCGTTTGTTTCTATGGGCAGTAATGCCAAAACGGTGAGCTTCATCTCTTAATTGTTGAATTAATTTTAGGGATTCTGAGCGTTTATCAATATAAATCGGGATAGAATCTTCTGGGAAATAGATTTCCTCCAATCTTTTAGCAATTCCTATTACAGGTATTTTTCCGTAAAGGTTTAATTCTTTTAGGGCTTCCACGGTGGAAGAGAGTTGCCCTTTTCCGCCGTCAATGATTAAAAGGTCGGGGAGTTCAAGATTTTCTTCTAAGACTCTTTTATATCTTCGAAAGACTACTTCTTTCATTGTAGCAAAATCGTTTGGTCCTTCTACGGTTTTTGGGGTGAATAATCGATATTCTTTTTTTGCAGGTTTAGCATTTAAAAAGCAAACCATAGCAGAAACGGGATTGGTTCCTTGAAGATTGGAATTATCAAAACATTCAATTCTTTTGGGGATTGATTTGAGCGATAATTCATTTTTTAGCGTAAAAAGGATTCTAGATTTTGAATCTCCACCACTTTCAGCTGCGGCTTTTCTTTCGAGTTTTTCTTTTCTGAAATACAGGACATTTTTAAGGGAAAGATCGATTAATTTTTTTTTATCTCCGATTTGAGGGATCAAATTTGAAATATTATCCAATTGAATAGAAAGAGGAATATTGGTGATAACCTCTTTGGCTTCTGACTGGAACTGGTTTCTTTTTTCCCAAACGATCATGGTTAATAAATCGGCGTCCTCTTCATCAATTTTCTTTTTTACATCCCAAGTTTGAGATTGAATAATGGTGCCATTGATAATTTTGGTAAAATTCAAATAAGCATTTTCTTGATCGGAAACGATTGAAAAAACATCGACATCTTGAATGCTAGGATTAACGATGGTGGATTTAGATTGGAAATTTTCTAATTCTTCATATTTTTCTTTAAAGTTTTGGGCTTTTTCAAAATTAAGATTTTGGGCAGCCAGCAACATTTCTTCTTGGAAGTAGGATTTTGCTTGTGAATAATTTCCTTTTAAAATGGCGTGTACTTGATTGATATAGTAAAGATATTCTTCCTCTTTTTGGAAGTTTTCACAAGGTCCTTTGCAATTTCCGATATGGTATTCCAGGCAAACTCGGTAATTTCCCTGGTCAATTTTTTCTGGGGATAGGTTAAGGTTACAGGTTCTTAGAGGAAATAATTGATGGATGAGATCAATGAGATTATTCATTGAGCGGGGGTTGGCATAGGGGCCGTAAAATTTTCCTAATTTTCTTTCAATTTTCCTTGTTGTAATTATTTTTGGGAAGGGTTCATTGGTTACACAAATGAACGGGTAGGTTTTATCATCTCTTAGAAGGATATTATATTTTGGTTGGTGTTTTTTTATAAGGATATTTTCTAGCAGAAGGGCATCGAATTCTGAGTGGACGATGGTGATGTTTACAGAATGAATTTGGGCAACTAGACGGATGGTTTTTCTTGAGTCTAAATTCAAAGAAAAATAGGAGCTAATTCTATTCTTGAGATTTTTTGCTTTGCCAATATAGAGTAATTCATTGTTTTTATCAAAATATTGGTAAACCCCAGGGTCATCAGGGAGGGAACTTAAATTCTCTTTGGGGTTTAAAATTTTCATGGTGAATATTTAATAAAAATTAATATGGTACAAATATAAAAATATAGAATTAAAAGATTCTTTTTTCTTTTTACTTCTTCAAAATGGATGATTTTTTTTAAAAAAACTCCTAAATTTCATAAAAAAAGCCCTAAGGAATAAAAATTTGATTTTTACTCAAAAAATTTAATTTTTTTTGGGAATATTATTGATATTTCATTTAAATCACTCCATAATTAGCATTGAATAGAAGAGTTAATTACTTTTAATTCTTCAAAAAGTGCAATAAGGGATTAAATTTAAAAACTAAAGCACCAAAATTTCTTAACTAAACATGAAACAATTTTACATCTTAAGTTCAAAGAGTGTAATGCTATTTATCGCTTTATTATTAAGCGCAACAGTATTCGCTCAAACTGGGCAGGTTTCAGGATCTATTTCAGACGAAAGTGGCTCAGGAATTCCTGGGGTTAGTATTTTTTAGAAGGTACTAATACAGGAACAACAACTGATATTGATGGTAATTTCTCTATTAATACTCAGGAAGGAAAAACTGTTTTGAGAATTACAGCAGTTGGTTTCCAAGCGCAATCAGTGAATGTAGCAAATCGTTCAACGGTAAAACATCACTTTAAAGGAGGATGTTAGTCAATTAGACGAAGTTATCGTAACAGGATATCAATCACTTAGAAAGCAAGATATTACTGGTGCGGTAACAGTTGTTGATGTGGCTGATTTAAAAACTGTTAAAGCTGGATCTATCACTCAGAATTTAGCTGGTAGAGCTCCAGGGGTTAACGTATCTACTTCCGGTTCACCGGGTGATGCTACCACTGTTCGTGTTCGAGGTATCTCTTCATTTACGTCTAATGACCCTTTATATATTATTGATGGGGTTCCAGTAAAAGATCAGTACATGAATACGATTGCTCCAGAGGATATTGAGTCAATCCAAGTATTAAAAGATGCTTCTACAGCTTCTATCTATGGATCTCGTGCATCCAATGGTGTAATTGTAATTACAACTAAAAAAGGTAAAGCTGGAAAATTAACTGTTAATTATTCTGGATCAATTGGAGTTTCACAAGCGGTAAAAGGTTATGATAAGATAATGAACTTGTCATCTACTGATTATGCAACAGCTATGTTAAAGAAACTAAGAGGTGATGCACCTGCGTTCTTCCAAAACCCAAATTCAAGAAGTGTATCTTCTTTTGGTTCAGAGGCTAATTTAGCATCTTATTTCGGTAAGGTTGACTATGCATTTAATGATAAGTATCTAT
>CAZXZK010000058.1:0-13576 GCA_964645295.1 uncultured Cytophagales bacterium
AAATAATCTTCAAAAAAATGACGAGACTTCGGAGTATTAGATAAGGCCAAACCCATTTCAGCCAAATCCAAGGCCTGTTCCAATTCTTTTCTTTTATGGTGAATCCGAACCCTTCTCTCGAAAGCATCGGTAGACAATAGATTTTCATAAACAACCAATGCCCTCTCCATATCCCCTTTTCGTTCTAACCAACGGCCTAATCCTATCCCTATTTTCTCAAAATACCCATAGGTAAAATCACTCAAATCATCTTGTAATACTAAAATATTTTCAATCCAATTATCGAAAATCCAAACCCCATCTTCCCACCTATCTTTTTCCAAATAAAACCAAGAAGACCATTCAGAAAGAATCCATTTATGATCAATATCTTCCCGATTGGAAAAATAAGGCTTTAAATTTTCTTCCTCCACTTCAAAAAATTGCCGATGCCCTAAATCCCTCACCACAAATTCAGTCAAATCTTTTGAACGAGAACCAAAAAATAAAAATTGAAAAAATTGATAATATTTTTTCTGCAAAGGAATCAACCAAGACATCCCTTTTTCTTGAAAAAAACCAACTAATTTATTGAAAGAAATTTCTTGAATTATTTCTTTTAAATCTGAAATGGGAAGTGATGCACTTATGCGGTCATTCGGATAAACAAATTGATAAAGCTCTAATAATTCAGCTTTCTTCAGCGATTCCCAAGGTGATATTTCATCTAAATTTACACTCGGCCAATAAGCCAATAAACCCGCATTTGCCAAATTATGTAATTGAATATCCATATTTTGAATTTCTGAATATTCAATTTTAGATTTTAAAAACCATTGGTTTTTACGATTCAGGAGCCTCAAATAAAGACATTGACTTTCAAAATTCAGGTTTTTATACGAATTCAACCAGGAAATTTCATCATCCTTTAAGAAATCCGAATAATATTTTGATACATATCGTAAAACATATTCAAAATTTTTCCAATAATAATACGGACTTAGTTCTGTTTGAAAATGTTTCATAAATTTCTTTACAAAAAATTGAATTATTCTAATAAAAATTGAATTTTTTGAATGTAAAAATTAAACTATTCTAATAAGTTAATTATATTTGAAAATCGAAATACCAAAAAAAACAGCAAAAAATAATCATTATGCAATTCGTCTCAAATTACAACTTTTCTGGGAAAAAAGCCTTAATTAGGGTTGATTTCAATGTGCCTTTAAATGATCGTTTTGAAATAACAGATGATACAAGAATTAAAGCGGCAGTTCCAACCATTGAAAAAATCTTAAAAGATGGAGGATCAGCTATTTTAATGTCCCATCTAGGTAGACCAAAAGATGGTCCGACGGACAAGTATTCTCTGAAACATTTGTTAAATCCATTATCCATTGTTTTTGGTAAGCAGGTGAAATTTGCTTCAGATTGTATTGGAGAAGATGCGATAGAATTAGCTAAAAATTTACAAGCTGGGGAGATTCTTTTATTAGAAAATTTACGTTTTTATAAAGAAGAAGAAAAAGGAGATGAGACATTTGCTCAGAAATTAGCGGGATTAGGAGATGTATGGGTAAATGATGCATTTGGAACTGCCCACAGAGCGCATGCCTCTACCACTATTGTGGGGAAATTCATGAAAGAAAAGGTTTGTGGTTTTGTTATGCAAGCTGAAATCGACAATGCTCAAAAAATCCTTGAAAACCCAGAGAGACCATTTACTGCTATTATGGGGGGGTCAAAAATTTCAGATAAAATCTTAATTATCGAAAAACTATTAGATAAAGTAGATAATTTGATTATCGGAGGTGGTATGACCTATACCTTTACCTTGGCGGATGGTGGAAATATTGGAAATTCCATTTCAGAACCCGATAAAATAGGTTTAGCAGGTGAGCTACTGAAGAAAGCCGAAGAAAAAGGCGTTAAAATTTACCGGGCTTTGGATAATTTAGTAGCCGATGATTTTAATAATAATGCCAATACCCAAATTGTCAATAAAGGAGAAATTCCAGATGGATGGGAAGGTTTAGATATTGGACCAAAAACAATTGAATTATTCAAATCTGTGATTAAAGAATCTAAAACAATTCTTTGGAATGGTCCGATGGGCGTATTTGAATTCCCAACATTTGCCAAAGGTACGAATGCCATTGCCGATGCAGTTGTTAATGCTACAGAGGAAAACGGTGCATTCTCCTTAATCGGAGGTGGAGATTCTGCCTCTGCAGTAAACAATGCGGGATATGGAGACCGGGTATCCTATGTTTCAACAGGTGGGGGGGCTCTCTTAGAATACATGGAGGGGAAAATACTTCCCGGTTTAAAAGCTTTAAATGATTAAGATAAATGATTATAGATTAATTTAAAAGGGTGAGGATTTTCCTCACCTTTTTTTGTATTTTCGAAGAATAATTCCAAGAAAATGATCATTCAAGGCAAACCGAAATTTTTTAACTCAAAAATATTAGCTATCGATAGCAGACAAATCCAAAACCCTGCAGATAGCCTTTTCATTGCCATTAAAGGTATCAATCATGATGGACATCAATATATTGAAGAATTATACCATAAAGGAGTTAGGGAATTTATTGTAGAGAAAGAGGGCTGGACGAGTGATTTACAGGAGAAGTCTGATAATTGGGAAAGAATTAGCGTATTTATCGTTAAAAATTCCATTCAAACACTTCAGGAAATAGCAAAAGAACATAGGGAAAAATTTGAATTCCCTGTTATCGCCATTACGGGTTCAAATGGAAAAACCACCATAAAAGAATGGCTTTCACAAATTTTGGAAGATCAATTTTCCATCGTGAAAAGTCCTAAATCATTCAATTCCCAAGTTGGTGTACCCTTGTCCGTTTGGAAAATAAACCAGAACCATAGTTTTGGGATTTTTGAGGCAGGGATTTCCAAGCCAAATGAAATGGATTCCTTAGAAAGGATTATTCAACCAACAGGGGGAATATTTACCAATCTAGGAAGCTCACATGGAGCGAATTTTGAAAACGATTTTGAAAAATTAAAGGAGAAATTAAACTTATTTAAAAAGTCTCATTTTTTGATTTTTCACGATACAAATGGACTAAAAAATAAAATAACAGACTATTTGGTCCCAATTAACCCCAATATTCAATTAATTTATTGGTCTGAAACAGATATCAATGCCCCTATTTTCATTTACAAAAAACATCAAAAAGGGAAAATACATATCCGCTTTAAAAAATCAACCCAATCCGAGGTATTTTTAAAATTAGATTTCCCTGAATTTGATGAGGCAAGTATTGAAAATCTGATTAATTGCGTTTTAATGGCCAATCATTATTCTACTACCCAAGATGTCATTCAAAGAAAATTAATCAATCTAAGGCCCATTTCTATGCGTTTAGAAATGAAAGAAGGTATCAATGGAAATAAGATTATTGATGATACCTATAACAATGATATAGAAGGACTTCAATTCGCTCTTTCTTTCATGAAAGACAACCAAAGAAAAAATAAAATAATCATTTTAAGTGAAATGATTGAAAATGGTCTGTTTGAGGAGGATTTATATAAGAAAATTGCCCAAACCATCGATCAATATTCTATTGAAAAATTGATTGGAATCGGTAAAGCATTTGAAAAATATCAAACCCATTTCAATCATATAGAACTATATAAAAATACAGAAGATTTTCTTGAAAAGGGAGAAATAAAAGAATTCCGAGATTCATTAATTTTAATTAAAGGGGCAAGAAAATATCAATTTGAAAGAATTGTCAATCGATTATTAAAAAAGACACACCAAACTGAATTAATTATCCATTTAAATCATTTAAAAAATAATTTAGATTATTTCAAAGAAAAAATTAGTCCTAATACCAAAATAATGGCCATGGTTAAGGCATTCGCCTATGGAGCCGGTTCGGAACAATTAACAAAAACCCTTGAAAAACAAGCGATAGACTATTTTGCGGTTGCCTATACAGATGAAGGAATCGAATTAAGAGAAAATGGAATATATACACCAATCATGGTTTTAAATCCTCAAATTCACGAATTTGATAAATTAGCAGAATATCAATTAGAACCAGAAATCTATTCTTTAGAAATATTGAAAGAAATAGACGAATATACCACCCAAAACAATAAAAATATTAAAATACATCTCAAAATTGATACGGGAATGAAACGCTTAGGTTTTGAATCTCATGAAATCGATGAGGTAATCAAAATACTCAATCAAGCACCCCAATTATGGGTAGCTAGTATTTTTAGCCACTTAGTGGCAAGCGAAGATATCAATCAAAAAAGATTTACAGAGAAACAAATCAAAGATTTTAAAGAAATTTCAGATAAAATAAGTGAAAAAATAGGCTATAAACCCTTCCTACATATCAATAATTCAGCAGGAATTATCCATTATCCAGAGGCAAATTTAGATATGGTCCGATTAGGAATAGGTTTATTTGGAATTAGTTCTAATCCAACAATTAAGAGAAATCTAGAGGAAGTATTAGAACTAAAGACTTATATTACCCAAATAAAAACCATTGAAAAAGAAGAAACAATTGGTTACGGAAGAAAAGGAAAATTAAAAGAAAAAGGAAAAATTGCTACCTTAGGAATCGGCTATGCCGATGGTTTTAAAAGAAATCTCAGTCTAGGAAAAGGACAATTTTTAATCAATGGAAAAATCTGTAAAACAGTAGGCAATATATGCATGGATATGTGTATGGTAGACATCAGTCATTTAAAAGGTGTTCAAGTTGGCGATCAAGCCATTGCCTTTTCAAAAGAATTATCAATTCAAAAAATAGCGGAGCTAGCAGAGACCATTCCATATGAAATCATGACTAGCATTTCACCGCGTGTTAAGAGAATCTATTTGATAGATTAGAATAGAATAATCAAAGAGTTTAGTCTACAAAATAATAGAATAGAAGTATATTTTTTAATTAGTATTATTGCTAATTATAGCTGTTTGTTATTTAGTTAAAAAGCTAAATAATTAGCAGAACGACAAATTAATCATTCTATTATTTAGTATTATTGCTAATTAAAAAAATTAAATCAATTATCGATATTCTACCCATAAAATTTTATATATACAACATCTGTTAGAACAATTCTAGGTACTTTGATACAGCCATTGCATATTAATTATTAATTTCATAAATTAGCAAAATAGATAATTAAAAAATGGGCATTGAAGATATTTCAAAAGCTTTAGGAGATGAAACCAGGAGGAAGATTATTGAAATTCTGGCGGAAGGAGAAAAACCTGCGACAGAAATTTTTAATCAATTTACTTATGCCGCTCCTACTATATCTCGGCATTTATCCGTATTAAAAGAAAGTGGATTAGTGAGTACTCGTAGGGACGGCGTATTTATCTTTTATAATTTGGAAAAAGCAAAACTTCAAGAATTGAATAATTGGTTAAAAGATTTTCTTCCTATAGAAAAACCAAAACCAAAATCACCATCCTCCTCCCCTCGTCTACCTAAAAAGAATCCCAATCCTGATTCGATTTTTAGTCAATTCGGATCCGACTTATAACTTAGAAAAATACAATTTATGAATCGCTATTTATTTATCATTCGTGGACCCATTTCAAGTGGAATAAGTCAGGATAAAACGGCATACGAACAGGAGGTTTTACAAATTCGTGAATGGTTAAAAGGGATTAAATCTGAATTCCAAGAAATGCTTTATCAAAAATTAGGATCGCGCCATTTGACCTTAGGTCTTTCAGGTGAAATTCAAAATTTGTTAAAAACTCAATTGGATGGAGGAGAAATTATTCAATTATTCACGATTATTCTTCCAAATTGGGAAAATGCGGAAAAAATAGCCAAAACTTTCCCTTTCCCTAGTGAATTTTATACCATAGAGGTTAGGGATATTTTGTAATAAAAACCCCTTAAAATTAAATTAAAAGGGGTTTTCGATCTAAAAAAGAAGAAAAAACAAACGGTTTAATCGTCTTGAGAATCCAAAATTTGATTAAAGCTTAATCTCTCCTACCATATTTTCTGGCCTTACCCACTCATCAAACTCCTCAGCTGTTAGGTATCCAAGCTGTATTGCCGTCTCTTTTAGTGTTGACCCGTTCTTGTGAGCCGTTTGTGCAATCTCTGCTGCTTTATAATAACCTATCTTTGTATTCAAGGCTGTTACCAGCATGAGAGAATTATCGACATGTTTTTTGATATTCTCTTCCAATGGGCGAATTCCTACTGCACATTTATCATTAAAAGAAACGCATACGTCGCCAATGATTCTTGCTGAATGAAGGAAATTATAAACCATCATTGGTTTAAATACGTTCAATTCAAAATGCCCCGATGCTCCCCCTATATTAATGGCTACATCATTCCCCATTACTTGGGCAGCCACCATCGTCATTGCTTCGCATTGGGTTGGATTTACCTTACCGGGCATAATAGAAGACCCAGGCTCGTTATCAGGGATAAAAATCTCTCCGATACCTGAGCGTGGCCCGGAGGATAACATTCTAATATCATTACCAATCTTCATTAGACTCGCTGCCACTGTTTTAAGTGCTCCATGGGCCTCCACGATGGCATCATGGGCTGCTAGAGCTTCAAACTTATTTTCGGCTGTTATAAACGGTAATTTCGTCAGTTTAGCAATATTCTCTGCCACCTTTTCAGAATAACCCTTAGGAGTATTGATCCCTGTTCCTACTGCCGTTCCTCCTAGTGCTAATTCAGATAAATGAGCGAGTGTATTTTTGATTGCTTTTAATCCATGATTCAACTGAGAAACATATCCCGAAAATTCTTGTCCCACCGTTAGTGGCGTGGCATCCATGAAATGAGTCCTACCAATTTTTACTACATTCTTGAATTCCTTCGCTTTAGCCTCCAAGGTATCTCTTAATTTTTCTATCCCAGGAATCGTAACTTCTATGATAATTTGATAGGCTGCGATATGCATTGCCGTCGGAAAAGTATCATTAGAAGATTGAGATTTATTAACATCATCATTGGGGTGAATAAATTTTTGTTCATCGGTTAGTTCTCCCCCGTTGATTACATGGGCACGGTAGGCAATTACTTCATTGCAATTCATATTGGATTGTGTACCAGAACCAGTTTGCCAAACCACTAAAGGAAATTGATCATCTAATTTTCCAGCATGAATCTCATCACAAACCTTTCCAATTAAATCCTTTTTCTTTTCGTCTAAAACACCACATTCAAAATTGGTTATGGCTGCTGCCTTTTTTAAATAGGCAAATGCCTGAATAATTTCTCTAGGCATTTTATTTATATCTTGAGCTATTTTAAAGTTTTCAATTGACCGTTGGGTTTGCGCACCCCAATAAACATGGGCGGGTACCTCAACTTTCCCCATCGTATCTTTTTCAATTCTTAATTCCATTTTTTATAATTTATTTTCTTAACAAATTTGATAATAATGCGAATTAAGAATTAAAATTTAAGAATTAAAAATTATTCCTTATAAAATACCCATTTTGTAATTTCCTTCAAAGTTACTTTTTTTCCATACATTAAAATACCTACCCGATAAATCTTAGCAGATAATTTCGTCATAAAATAAACCCCAATAAGCATAAGGGACATGGATAGACCCAATTGCCATAGAGGGAAATCAAAAGATAACCGAGAAACCATATCCACTGGGGCTGTAAATGGAATAATTGAAGTCCAAAAGGCTAATTGTCCGTTTGGTTCCATAATGACCTCATTGGCAAACATCATAGAAAGAATAATGGGTAATATAACGACTAAAACAAATTGCTGAGCCTCCTGAGGAGTTTCAACAGCAGATCCGATGGCTGCATACAATCCAGCATATAATAGATATCCTGTTAAAAAATAAAAAATAAATCCACCCACCATTAATGGGATATTCATGTCGTTCAATCCATCAAAAATATCATCCGGATTAATTTCTGGTTGTGCTTGTTGTTCCCCAGTCTGCATTTGTATCTCTTGAGCTTGTTTTTCAAAATAGGTCTTTGCCCCCGTTACGATTCCAAAGCTCAATAATATCCATAAAGCCAGCTGAGAAAGTCCGACCAAACCGATTCCGATAATTTTACCCATTAATAATTGAAAAGGCTTTACCGATGAAATAATCACTTCTACTATTCGATTACCCTTCTCTTCTATGACTCCCATCATGACTTGTTGCCCATATAAAATTATCATGATGTATAAAAAAAGACCCATCCCCAAGGAAAGAATAAAAGATACAGTTCCATTTGAGCTTTTTTCTTGTCCATCCTCCGTAACCTTTTTTACTTCACTCGAAATGGTCACTTGCGTATTTTCATAGACTTGATGATCTATTCCAGCTTTTTTTAATAATTCAGCACGAACTTTTTGTTCAATAATCCGATCAATGGAGCGAGCAAATCCTATTCCTTTATCTTCTTGGGTAAATACTTCAACCCCCTTTGGATTTGATAATATTTCCGGCGAAATTATCACCAAACTATTTAAATCATTTTCAAAGAAATACTCTTTATAATCTTGTTTGGGGGCAGATATCAAGTGGAAATAATTTGCCTCATCCTTAAAATCATCTTGAGAAAAAACCCCACTTTCATCTATTACTGTGATCAATTCTTTTTCAGAATCTCTGGTGGCTAGCCAAATGGGTACAATATAAATAGCTGATATTAAGACTGGAGCAATAAACGTTGAAATCCAAAATGATTTTTTTAGAATTTTTGTTTTATATTCTCTTATTAAAATTAAAATTATTTTGTTCATTTCTTTAAAATTTAAGCCTTAGGTTCTTTTGCAACACGAATAAATATTTCATTAAAACTTGGGATTTGTTCCTTGAAGGAAATCACTTTAAGATGTTGAATCAAATACTGAAGTACTTCATTATTAGATTGTCCTTCTAGAATTTTAAGCCTTAACTCCAGATTCCCAAATATATTTTTCTCGGGTTTCGATTGAATTTCAAATAATTGAAGATCCTCTTTACACTCTCCCTCAAATTCAAGAATATATTGTCGGGTTTTAAATTGATTTAATAAGTCAATTTTATTTCCTAATAGGACAATTTGTGAATGATTGATCATCGCAATTTCATCACATAATTCTTCTACCGATTCCATTCGGTGAGTTGAAAAAATGATGGTTGCACCATTTTCCTTGAGTTCTAAAATTTCGTCTTTCAATAAATTGGCATTGATCGGGTCAAACCCAGAAAAGGGTTCATCCAAGATGATTAATTTTGGTTTATGAACAATGGTTGCAATAAACTGAGCTTTTTGTTGCATCCCCTTGGATAATTCTTCTACCGGTTTATTCCACCAATCTTGAATTTCAAATTTGATAAAATATTTTTTTAATTCCTCCATGGCATGCTTTTCACTCATCCCCTTGAGCTGTGCCAAATAGAGTAAATGCTCCCCTACCTTCATTTTTTTATAAAGCCCTCTTTCTTCGGGCAAATATCCAATAAATGAAATATGGCTTGGATTTAGGCGTTCGCCATCTAACAAAATCTCTCCCTGATCTGGAGCAGTTATCTGATTGATTATCCGAATCAGGGAAGTTTTACCTGCACCATTCGGACCTAATAATCCAAAAATAGAACCGGAAGGTATTGTTAAATTAATATTTTTTAAAGCTTGATGATCTTGATAAGACTTATATAGGTTTTTAATTTCTACCACCATGGAATAAAATTTATACTGATAAAAATACAAAATTCAATAGAGACCGAAGATTAAATTAGATAAATGGTTTGCTACTTATTTAAAAGGATACCCTTTTAATTTCTGTGAAACAAATTCCCATGAGATGATTCCCATAGTCACAGAAACATTGATAGAATGCTTCATTCCAAATTGAGGAATTTCAATAACTTGATCAACCGAACTTAAAAATGCCTCTTCTACCCCATATACCTCATTCCCGAAAATAAATGCATAAGATTGTTGGTCTTCCACCTCAAAGTTTTCTAGTTGGGTAGAATGATGCGTTTGCTCGATGGCTATCAAAAAATAGGATTGATTTTTTAGATAATTTATGGCTTCTTGAATGGTTTTAAAGTAGGTCCATTTGACAGATTCCTCGGCTCCAAGCGCGGTTTTTGCTATTTCCCTGTGGGGAGGTTGGGCTGTTATTCCAACTAAAATTATTTCCCGACAATTCAAGGCATCTGCGGTACGAAAAGCAGATCCCACATTATTCATACTTCTTATATTATCTAAAACAATGGCAAAGGGAAATTTCGTTAAATTTTTTAGATCGCTCAAAGTCTGACGATCCAATTCTTCCATCGATTTTTTTACAAACTTCATACTATTTTAATCTAAATCCCATATTTGCAATAAATCAATTTTGGTCTGTCCTCCTTTTGAATACAAGTAGATATTTTCATTTTCTTCCAAAGGAAAACGAAGGGATGACAGGGCAATCGTTCCATTTTGAGCCAAAATTTCCACCATTGAATGATCCACTAAAATGGTTATTTCACGTAATCCATGGCTATTTAAATAAGCTCCTTCATTGGACAAGAATTCTTCATGAATATTTTTACCGGAAAAACTTCGATCAACTCGCAACAAGTTTTTTTCTTCATCTACATAAATCCTGGTAAATTCTTCTTTATTTTTCTTTGATTGAATTAAAAAACCCCATTCATTGGCGGAAGAAGCCTTGGTTTTAAGATGAATTCCATAGGTTTTATCTGTCATAAATTTTAATCCATTCAATTGATTAAGTTTTTTAACTTTTAAATTTTTTATTTCAAAATCAGGAATTTTTTCCTGAAAATTAGGAGTGAAAATCTGCTTTAATTGATAATGATTGTGTTTTTCAATCAATTTAAGTGTTCTTGGAAAAGACATTTGTCCATTATAGGGAAATGTTGGCATAAATTTTGCATATTTCCAAGAATTAAACCATCCTAACCATAAACCTTGTGTTTCAGAAAATGGAATGGCTGCGTAAAAATCTTTTCCAAAATCGACATAATTAACGGCCAGGCTATTTTCATCCAATTGAAATTCTTTTCCATCAAATTCACCTACAAAGTATTGCATTCCTACAAAACCAAAATAAGGCCCTTCTGCTGAAATTGTCAATACCCATTTTTCTTTATTTTTTTCATTTTCAACTGGTAATTTCATTAAGGCCGGACATTCCCAAATCATATTGGTATTCCCTGCATTTTTAAAATCACTTAACCATTTCCAATCAATTAAATTGGATGAACCATAAAACTGAATGGTAAATTCATGAGGTTTGGCCACGGCCATGATAAATTGTTGAGAATCTTCATGCCAAAATACATTAGGGTCTCTAAAATCTTTGTAATCAATATTTAGCACTGGATTATTCGCGTATTTCGTCCAGGTAATTCCATCATCATTCGAATAAGCAATATGTTGTTCTTCACGAGTGGAAGGATAATCTGCGGTATAAATGGCCACTAATAAATCTTTCTGCGGGTCGCCCAGGCCCGAGGCATGATTTTTATCCCAAACAATTGACCCAGAAAAGATAAATTCTTCTCCATTGGGAATGGCCAGAGGCAATTCCTCCCAATGCATTAAATCAAAGGATTTAGCATGACCCCAACTCATATTTCCCCATTGGAATCCTTGAGGATTATGTTGAAAAAATAGATGATATTCTCCTTTATAATAAATCAAGCCGTTGGGGTCGTTGGTCCAATTTTTTTGAGGAGTAAAATGAATCGAGGGTCTCCAAAAATCTGTATTGACGGAGATTTGCGCATGTCCCAATAAACTAAAAAATAATAGACTTAAAAGAATAAATAGCCTTAAATTCATGTTAATTAGGGTTTAATTTTATCAAAAAGAATGCCTTCCTCATTAATTTTTACAAATCCAGCATTGGCATAATCCTGCATAATCCAATCACCTAAATTAATGTATCGGGTACCATCGCCGCAATCATAATCGATTAAACAATGTCGATGGCCAAAAATAAAAGCATCGATTTTTTGGGAAGAAGCTTGATAGATCCTTAGTTTATGCCTAATATAATCCATGATATAATCTTTTTCTGGATTAAAATCTTCCCAGGCTTTATTGGATTTCATTGAAGAATATTTTCGAGTATTAGACCAATTATGCGCTAATTTAATCCCAATATCTGGATGTAACCAGCTAAAAAAAGTTTTAGCTAATGGGTTAGTATAGACCTTTCTTAATAATTTAAACCCGAATTGGTCAAAACCAAGGCCATCGCCATGTCCCATTTCAATGCAATAGGAATTAGAATGCCCCTTAATTTCAAAAAGTTCTGCTTGTTGGTAAATGGTCATGTTCATTTCTGAGGGCAGGTAATCTTTTAACCAAAGATCATGATTACCTACAAAGAAATGAAGATGAATACCTTGATCGGCAAATTCAGCTAATTTTCCTAGGAAACGAATAAAGCCCTTCGGAGCTACTTTTTTATATTCAAACCAAAAGTCGAAGGCATCTCCCAATATGATTAAATCACTGGTATGGTCTTGAATTGAAGAAAGCCAAGAAACGATTTTTTTCTCTTTTTCTTGGCTTTTTTTATAGGAGGGAAAACCCAAATGAAAATCGGAAACAATGTATATGGATTTTCCCTGCTTTAATTGAATCTTTCCCATCAAAGGAGTATTTAGGATTCTGCCGAACCTTCTGTTTTCACCTCTTCATTGGATATATTTTCCACTTTTTCCTCAGAAACACTTTCAAGGTCTTCCACCTTTAATGGAGCATTTTTTATCTCTTCGGAAGCTTTTTTCTCTGCTTTCTGAGCATCTCTTTTCTTTTCTGTTTCACCTGAAATATATTCTTGATAAGAGGTTAATTGAGCAAAAGGTCTAGCTCCAACAATTTTCTCTAAATCACTTTGAAATAGCACTTCTTTTTCTAGTAAAGCTTCTGCTAGTTTGGTGAGTTCAGATAATTTTTCTTTTAATCATTTCTTGGTGCGTTGATAAGCTTGACCGATTAGTTTTCTAACCTCTTCGTCAATTTCACGTGCGGTTTCTTCAGAATAGGGTTTATTAAACTGATATTCAGTACCTTTTGAGTCATAATAAGAAATATTTCCTAATTTCTCATTCATTCCATAAACGGTAACCATTGAATAGGCTAGCTTGGTAATTCTTTCTAGGTCATTTTGGGCACCTGTTGAGATCTTATTAAAAACAATTTCTTCGGCAGCTCTCCCGCCTAGGGTTACACACATCTCATCCATTAATTGTTCTGTTCGGTATAAGAATTGCTCTTTGGGAAGGTATTGAGCATAGCCTAAGGCAGCTATTCCTCTAGGAACAATGGATACCTTAACCAAGGGATTGGCATGTTCTAAAAACCAACCTGCTATGGCATGACCAGCTTCATGAAAAGCAACTATTTTCTTTTCTTCCGGAGAAATTAATTTATTTTTCTTTTCTAAGCCACCGATAACTCTATCCATTGCTTCTTGAAAATCCACCATCTCAACGGATTCTTTATTTCTACGAGCTGCAATCAGAGCAGCTTCATTACAAACATTGGCAATTTCAGCACCAGCAAAACCCGGAGTTTGGGCAGCTAATTCTTTAGGGTCGATATTTATGGCTAATTTTAAAG
>CAZXZK010000059.1:0-2113 GCA_964645295.1 uncultured Cytophagales bacterium
AAGTGAATAATTGCCCTCGTAGGAAATTCAAAACCCAAATTTCAAAAATTATTTTTTTAAAAAGTTTTTTTTATTAAATTGAATAATCATATTATTAATATAATTAAATCAAAATCTAACCATTAATGAAAAAGTTTACAATTACACTATTTACGCTACTTTTTTTCGCAACAGTATCGTATGCACAGGAGCTTAGTTCGAAAATTAAGTCATCTAGCGAAGGAGGAAAACCTTCCACCACCGAGATTTCAAAGGATGAAATTCCAAAGGTCTCTACTTTTGTTAGAATGAATAATTTCACGTCATTTCAACCAGGGGAAATTGTCTATGATACCAATCTAGAAGCTTATTACCAGTATATGGGTGATAATACTTGGATTGTATCCGACAAATTTTCTCCTAAGAAATCTTCCAGTTTTTTAAGCCAATTATCCTCTTTAAGCACAGTCTCAGGGGCACCGACTAATGGCCTTCCAACTCTTAATATAAGTACAGGTACTGGTAATACATTCTATGGCGATCAAGCACTTTATTCGAATACTACTGGATCAAATAATAATGCGATTGGTTATTCAGCACTTTATTCGAATACCACTGGAAATAGTAATACAGCGAATGGCATTCGAGCACTTTATTCGAATACTCGTGGAGCTTATAATACTGCGAATGGAAGTGGAGCACTTTATTCGAATACTACTGGAAATGATAATACGGCGAATGGCTTTCTTGCACTTTATTCGAATACTACTGGAACAGCTAATACTGCGAATGGCTTTCAAGCACTTTATTTGAATGCTACTGGATCAGCTAATACTGCGAATGGCCATTGGGCACTTTATTCGAATACTAGTGGAGCATATAATAATGCGATTGGCCATTATGCACTTTATTCGAATACCACTGGAAATAATAATACCGCACTAGGTGTTGCAGCGGGTAGAAATTTAATAGAAGGAAATAAAAATATTGCCATAGGAGACTCCACTTATTTCCCTACTTCCAACGGAAGTTACCAATTGAATATTGGAAATGAGATATATGGTTTAAATGTAAATTCCCCAACATCAGAAGCATTAATAGGAATTGGTACAAACGCTCCAACCGCTACCCTAGATGTCAATGGCTCATTGAGAATCCGTGGTGGTTCTCCAGGTGCTGGGAAAGTCCTAACTTCTGACGCCAACGGTAATGCAAGTTGGGAATCAGCAAGTGGTGGTATCTATTCAGGCTCTGGAGTAATTCGCGAAAATACTACGGTAGATATTGGAACTAATTCCTTGAGTTTTTTTGGAATAGGTGGTACCTCTGGTAAAAGTTTTAATATAGAAAATACCAGTGGAGATGGTAAACCTGCCTTGAGGGTATTTGGCACTAGTCCGAGTAATGGATGGAATCAAATTGCTCATTTTATGATGCCAAATATGGTGAATGGTGGAAAAAATATGATTGGTATCGGTAAATCTTGGTCTAAATTAAACACAGCTTATTTATATTATTATCATGCAAGTGACGGTTCAACGAATAATCAAATTCGTCTTGGTTTCCATTCATCAGATGATATTGTTTCTATTGGAGCCGATAAAATAACCTCCATTAAAGGAAAAACCTATATCAATAATGATAATAACGATAAGGCAACCATCACCGCAACACCCGGACAAGTTGAATTTGTCATTTATTTGAATATTGGAACAGGCAATAATCAGGGTTTAGCTTCCCAAGGTATTACGACCAATGGATATGATTTGCAATTTGAAGGAGGAAAATACGAAGTGACTGCCAGCTTAGGATTAGGTGGAATTTTTAAACAATATGTATATCCCATGAATATTACGATTGGCTATGCCACCGATTATATTTCTGGAACTGGCGTTTCAGACAATAAAATTTCTTTTGATTTTAATACCTATACGCATCAAGATGGTACTCATTTTGATTCAGGATGGAAAACATTTTTCCCTCTTAATCCTCAACAAAAATATCGGATTTTCCTAACTACCTACAATAGGGGAGGTGATAAAATTAACGTTGATACCCTAGTAGTTAAATTTAGAAGAATTGGATAAAGGATGAACTATGAGTTATGAGTTATGAGTTATGAGCCGCGCTGTAT
>CAZXZK010000059.1:2213-13572 GCA_964645295.1 uncultured Cytophagales bacterium
ATGAACTATGAGTTATGAGTTATGAGTTATGAGCCGCGCTGTATAAATTTTGAACTCTTAACTTATAGTTCATAGTTCATAGTTCATAATTCATAGCTCATAGCTCCCTAATATGCTCTCGCAAAAATAACCCTATTGCTAGAAGGATTGCCCGTCAGGATACATTTTCCGGCTTCTTCCTTGGCGTCAATGGGGATGCAACGGATGGTTGCTTTCGTTAATTCTTTGATTTTTTCTTCCGTCTCAGAGCTACCATCCCAATGGGCAGATAAGAATCCTCCTTTTTCTATTTGCTCCTCAAACTCCTCCCAAGTATTTACCTCAAAGGTATTTTCAGTCCTAAAATCATAAGCCTTTTTATAGATATTCTCCTGAATTTCTTGTAATAATTTCTCTACATAATCTACAATCCCTTCGAATGCTAAGGAACTCTTTTCCAAGGTATCTCTTCTGGCTAATTCAATCGTGCCATTCTCCAAATCTCTTCCCCCCATGGCCAATCTCACTGGCACTCCCTTCAGTTCATATTCTGCAAATTTAAAACCCGGACTTTGTTTGTCTGATTCATCGAATTTTACCGAAATTCCTCTTTTCTTTAAATCTGCCACCAAAGGATCTAATTTCACCTTCAATTCCTCTAATTGTTCTTCCTTTCTAAAAATTGGGACCACCACCACTTGAATCGGAGCCAGGGCTGGTGGTAAGACTAATCCCTGATCATCCGAATGAGCCATAATCAAAGCACCCATTAAACGGGTAGATACTCCCCAAGAAGTACCCCACACAAATTCTTGTTTGTTTTCCTTCGTCAAATATTTTACATCAAAGGCCTTTGCAAAATTTTGCCCCAAAAAATGAGAAGTTCCAGCTTGTAGCGCCTTTCCATCTTGCATCATCGCCTCAATACAATAGGTGTCTTCCGCCCCAGCAAATCGTTCGTTGGCTGTCTTTACCCCCTTCAATACCGGTACCGCCATGTATTGCTCGGCAAATTTAGCATATACCTCCAAGATTTTCTTAGTCTCTTCTATCGCCTCTTCCTTGGTCTCATGTGCTGTATGCCCTTCCTGCCATAAAAACTCCGCCGTTCTTAAAAACAAACGCGTTCTCATTTCCCATCTCACTACATTCGCCCACTGGTTGACCAATATGGGTAAATCCCGATAAGATTGAATCCAATTCTTGTAAGTCGACCAAATCACCGTTTCAGAGGTAGGACGAACAATTAATTCCTCTTCTAATTTGGCCTCTTCGTCGACAATAATTCCCTTTCCATTTGGGTCGTTTTTTAATCGATAATGCGTTACAACCGCACATTCTTTTGCAAAGCCTTCCACGTGCGAGGCCTCTTTGGAAAGATAGGACTTCGGAATAAATAAAGGAAAATAAGCATTGGTATGTCCTGTCTCTTTAAACTTATCGTCTAAAATACGCTGCATTTTCTCCCAAATGGAATATCCATAAGGTTTGATAACCATGGAACCTCGAACGGGAGAGTTTTCTGCTAGATCAGCTCTTTTTACTAATTCATTATACCATTCTGAATAATTCTCGGATCTACTAGGTAAGGACTTGCTCATAAAATATTAAAATTCCCTTTTTATTTTTGTTGAAAAATATTTCGTATCTTGTATACAAAGATACTAAATATGGTTCGTTTTTTACTTTAAAAATTTAATCACTATGAAAAATATCCTCAAATTAGGAATTTTTGGGTTAATAGGATTGACCTATTCCTGCGTGACTATTCAAGTGACTCCTAGCCAAGCGGCAAGAGGGGGGCAAGAGGTATATGACGATTTATATGCCAGTGCACCAGCAAGAACGAACAGAATTGCTACACCAGCAAATTCAAATTCGGAGTATTTTCAATATGACGAAGCAGATTCTTCTCTGATATTTGAGGAAGCACCTGGTGCTCAATCTCAATACCTGAACTCTCGGGCCTATTATTCGTATCAAAATTCACGTTCATCCTACGCAGATGGTTTCCAAGATGGGTTTAATAATGGAATTTTTAATAGTCCTTGGAATAATTGGTATTCAAATCCTTTCATTAGTTTTGGAATTGGCTATCGATCATTTTATAATCCGTGGAGATTCAATTCTTTTTACAGTCCTTTTGGATTTAACCGATTTGGAAGTCCTTTGGCTTGGTATGATCCATTTTATGATCCATTTTTTGATCCTTTTGGTCGATATTCCACTTTTGGATATGGAGGAGGTTGGGGAGGTTTCTCTCCTTACAATTCTTGGGGATGGGGTAATTCCTTCGCCTATCCATATGGATATGGTTATGGTGGGGTAGTCAATATTGGAAAGATAGTGGTGAATAATCCTCCAACCAATCCAGAGAGAAATCGTTATACAAGAAATAGTCGTGCCGCCAATCAATTGGCCAGTCCGAGAAATAATCGAAATTTT
Source organism: uncultured Cytophagales bacterium (assembly GCA_964645295.1). Lineage (GTDB taxonomy): Bacteria > Bacteroidota > Bacteroidia > Cytophagales > Spirosomataceae > CAZVFE01. The sequence continues at coordinate 4,638 of CAZXZK010000059.1, forward strand.
TCCAATTCCAATACCTATAATTCACGCGTCGTGAATAATAATAATTCGAATTTTAAAAATGTCGCTCCATCGCAATCTTCCTCAGCGAACCGCCTTGAGGCAAGTCCGTCTAATAATCGTTCGAATAGTCGAATATTGAATAATTCTCGTGCGAACCAAAATGTAGAATATCGGAATAATTCTACTAGGCAGCAGAACAATTATTCATCACCCTCACGCTCGAATGTTCAAAGAAGTAATTCACAACCTTCTCGGACAACCTACGGGTCAAGTGGTCGATCTAGTTTTGGATCAAATTCTAGTTCAAGTTCTAGTTCAAGTTCTAGTTCAAGTAGTTTTGGTGGAAGCACGTCTTCATCTTCTGGAAGTTTTTCTTCTGGAGGGGGAGGTGGTTCAAGAGGCCCTAGATAATCAATGCCATGAAATTTAGATTTTTTTTGGTTTCAATTCTCACGATTGTGGGTTTGGAATCATTTGCCCAAATTGTTAATTATTCAGATTTTGCTCAGATGGTTGGCCAAAGTCAGCCCATTGGGAGTTCCAGATTCCTAGGCTTGGGTGGAACCCATGCCGCTTTGGGCGGAGACTTATCGAATATTGCTTCGAATCCCGCTGGTTTAGGTTTTTATTCTCGCTCAGAGATTGGTTTAGGTTTAGAAATGCGTGCCAATAATGCCGATGCAAAATATATTGATCAGTCTATATTAGATCAAACCAATAGACAAGGGATTTCCTATTTTGGAATTGTTTTCGGAGGAAAAGAGCTGGTTAATAATATTCGGAGTACCATTGGAATTTCCTATTCTATACCTAGAAGATTTGGCCTGAATTTTAGCCTAGATGCTGTGAATAATGCCTCTTCCTTATTGGATAAATTTGCCGAAAAAGCGAACCAAAATGGAGAAACAGGCGAGAGTCTAAATGCCCAATATGACCCCAATACCAATACCGCCAATACCTTCGAAGGAGTGGCTTATCAAGCTTATTTACTAAACCCAGATGAAAATTCAGATGGTGCCCCATTCTGGCATTGGGAAGAAGGGAAGCCGGCACGCCAAAGAGCATATATTCAAAATTCAGGACAAATCTCTCAATGGAGTTTTTCTTATGGATTGAATTATTTAGATAAGATTTACGCAGGCTTTGGGATGAATTTCCTTCGATTAGATGCAAAAAATCAAATTCAATGGCAGGAAGGTTACCCCAGCGGCAGAAACGTTTCAGGATTTACCTTAGAGGAATATTTAAGAACTAGAGGTTCTGGAGTAAATTTTCAAGGAGGCTTGATTGTTCGTCCGAACGCCAACTTTCAATTAGGAGTGAATATTCAATCACCCACTTTTTATTCGGATTTATACGAAGAATATACAGGAGGAATTGACCCTACCATTCTTTCAATTCCTGTGATTGATAATCAAGGAAATGAAAATGAAATTATCCAAGTAAATCCAATATATTTACCCAATAATCAATTCTATTATTCCATTTATACCCCAACTAAAATTGATTTAGGGGCAGTAATATTCTTAAAGAAAAAAGGATTTATTTCGGCAAATTATGGTATACAGAATTTTGGCAAAACCCGATTGGAAACCAATTATTTGAATTCCGGAATTGATAATAGTAATTTCAAAAATTATCAAAATGGAATTACCCAAGATACCTATCAAAATCTGATTTCCTATCGTTTCGGGGCTGAATATAAAATTACCCCACGAATTGCCCTGCGTGGAGGATATTCGTATGCTGGAAATGTGGTAAATCCAAATTTTGATCAAATAGACCGATCAATTAGTCAGTTTTCAGGCGGATTAGGATACCGGTCAAGTAAATTTTATATCGATGCGACCTATTTAGTCAATCAAACCAACATGGTTTATACTCCTTATACTTTGGAAGACCCATCCAGATATGCCAGCGCTGAAATCAATCTTTCTAATGCGGTTTTTCAAATCTCAATTGGAACCTTTTTTAATTAACTAAATAGGAATCTAAAATCCATTCAAGCTGACTTACATTGATTTCTCCATCTACTTGTAAGTCGGCTTTTTTATAGATAGAAAGTCTATTTTCATAGGTATTTTTGATTTCATTTTTTATCACTTCCTCAGAATTGTTTTTGTCTGATAAATTCCATATTATCAAAAAAACAGGGAGTTCCACCTCCTGTGGCTATGACCATCTTTTCATCTTTTTGGAAACTATTTAAGACCTTTTTTTCTATTTCTCTAAAGTATTCCTCTCCTTTCGTATTGAATATTTCTGAGATGGTTTTTTGTTCTCTTGTTTCAATTAGTTTGTCCATATCTTTGAATGAGTACCCTAAACTGCTAGCTAATTGTTTTCCCAATGTGCTTTTTCCAGAGGAAGGCATTCCTATCAAATAAATGTTTTTCATTTTTAGTCGTTATTTAATTTTTCAACAATATTTTCGGAGGTGGGTGGTGAAAAACCAGACCATTTTCCTAAAACGGTTCCATTTTTTAAAAGCATAAAACCCGGGTTGGAACGGACCATGGTTTTAAGGACTTTGGTGTCTGCTGAAAGAATTGGCAAATCAATTTCTTTTGAATCCAGGTATTCTTTCACTCGCTTTACCGGAGATCCACTGATGACCCATATATCTAAATAGAGTTTTTGAATCTCAGGTATTGATTTGAATAGGACCTCCAATTCTTTTTTATCACAATGTTCTAAATCTGGAATAAGAATAAAGAACTTTTGTCCTAAGAAACTTTCTTTTGTATAGTCTATTTGACTTTCATCATCCCATAAGCGGTAATCAGTAATCAAGGCCTTTGCTTTATTTTCATTGACAGCGGCCATGGAAATGAATTTAGCCGATTTATGGTAAGGGATGGTATCTAATTTAACTGTTTTCCCCTCTATCTCATAAATATACTCGAACTTTAGGGTTTCCCTTAATTGCATATTCACTTCTATATTTTGGTTCATTGCGTATGGCAATGAATCCCAAGGTGGAAGATAAAGATAGGATAATATACCAAACAAAACTGAAAGGATAGAGGTTCCAAAAACCCAAAAACCTGCTCCACTTTTTGCTTGGGGTGCCTTAATTAACAAAGCCAACAAGGTCAAACCTAATAGAATTACATCCTTGATGAAAGAAGTCCAAGGACTTAATTTGATAGCTTCTCCAAAGCATCCACAATCAGTTACTTTATCGTAATATGCCGAATAGAAGGTTAAGAATCCGAAAAATACTAATAAACCTAAGGTAAATTTTAAGGTAAATTTATTTTTAAATTCTGTAATAAGAGCGGCAGCAATAATCACCTCCCAGGCGCTTAAAAGAATCGAGAAAGCTAAGGAAAATGGAATTAAGCCTAGCCAGAAACCCTCCATGGCTGGAAAGTCCTGGGAAAATACATCGAAATATTCCTCTAGTTTGATTTTTGTACCGATAGGGTCATTTAATTTAACCAAACCTGAAAAAAGAAATACGGCGGCTAATACATATTCTAATAGTCTTTTAGCAATTCTCATCCTTGAGCTTCTCCTTCGTTTAATTTTATTAAGCAAAAAACTGAATAATTCAACATATCTTGGTAGTTGGCTTCAACGCCCTCCGAAACCAGGGTTTTTCCTGAATTATTCTCAATTTGCTTGGTTCTAAAAATTTTCATTAAGATTAAATCTGTCATGCTTGAAACACGCATATCCCTCCAAGCTTCCCCATAATCGTGGTTTTTATTGGTTAATAAATGCAGGGTTGATTTAACTTGTTGATCGTATAATTCACTTAGTTCCTCCGGACTAAATACTTCTTTATCATGGTTCAATAAGGAATATTGGATTAATGCAATTATGCAATAATTGACAATGCCAATAAATTCACCTCGAATATCATCTTGAATTTTTTGGGTTCCTTTTTCTTGAATGGAACGAACCCGTTGAGCTTTGATAAAGATTTGGTCAGTAAGGCTTGGAAGTCGTAATATTCTCCATGAGGTTCCATAATCATGATTTTTTTTGTTGAACAAAGTTTTACATTCCTGAATAATTTGTCGATATTCTAACTCTGTTCTACTCGGCATCACCTGATTGGTCATATTAGAGAAAATTTATTCCATTTAATCTGTTTAATTAATCAAATTTACTTAATTTTCTTGAAAAATTATCAATAAAAATCAAATTTTGCCAAAATCTTGAAAAACCTAAATAAAATCCATTTTCTTGATTTTTCACAGCCCAAAATCATGGGAATTTTAAATATTACTCCTGATTCTTTTTTTGAAGGTTCTAGGGCTGAGACAGATGAGACTATTTTAGCCCAAACAGAGAAAATGTTGAGTGAAGGGGCAGATATTTTGGATGTTGGTGGTCATTCCACTCGTCCGGATGCTGAAAAGGTTTCTGTACAGGAAGAAATTGATCGAGTGGTGCCAGCTATTGAATTAATTTTAAAGCATTATCCCACTACCAAAATATCAGTTGATACCTATCGACAAAGGGTTGGTGTATATGCCCTTCGTGCAGGGGCTCAGCTAATCAATGACATTGGTTTTGGAAATATGGATGAAAAAATGATTCCATGGATAGGAAAGCAGAATATCCCTTATATATTAAGTCATTCAAGAGGTCATTTTGATCAAGTACATCAAGTACCAAATTATCAGAATATTACCCAGGAAGTGATAGTCGATTTTAAGCAAAAAATTGCTCAATTGACTTCTTTGGGTCATGATCAATTAATCTTAGATCCCGGTTTTGGATTTTCAAAAAATATCGATCATAATTATGAACTCGTGGATAATTTGGAGGAAATTATTAATTTAGGTTTTCCAGTATTGGTGGGTGTTTCCAGAAAATCAATGATTTATAAAAAATTGGGGATTCGTCCGGAAGATGCTCTTCCTGCAACGATTGAATTGCATAAGGTTTTATTAAGGAAAGGGGCGCATATTCTCCGTGTGCATGATGTAAAAGAGGCTAAGGAACTTTTAAAATGATGGAAATAATAAAAATAGGAATTATCAATGTTTCAGACAGAGCTTCCAAAGGGATATATGAGGATATTCCAGGTAAGGCTTGCAGGGAATTATTGGAAAAATACTTGCTTAATTCGATAGAATTTGACTATCGAGTTTTACCAGATGAACAAGAAATTCTTGCGGAAGAAATGATTCGGATGGAAGAAAATGGAGCAAGTTTAATCATCACAACGGGAGGGACAGGACCTGCCCTAAGAGATCTTACTCCCGAAGCAACAGAACGGGTTTGTCAGAAAATGCTACCAGGTTTCGGGGAATTAATGCGAATGGAATCATTAAAATACGTGCCTACTGCTATATTAAGTAGACAAACGGCAGGGATTCGAAATAAGACTTTGATTTTAAATCTCCCTGGTAAGCCCAAGGCCATTGAACAATGTTTATCGGTTGTATTTCCTGCAATTCCTTATTGTATAGACCTTATTGAAGGGCCATTTATGGAAACAAATCCAGCATTTATGACCTGTTTTAGACCCCAATAGTCAATTTTAAAATAAGCAATGCGGCTGCCGCTATTCCCTCATCTCAAAGCTTTGGGTCTTTTTTCCATCGGGATTTTCTCGCCGAGTAAATCTCTTATTACGACGGAGGCCGCAACTCCCCCGAAAGCAGCAGGGAGATAGGAGATGGTTCCATAGGCCGATTTTTTAAAATTAGACCCATCTGTCAAAATCACGGATTCATCCCTTACTTTTTCCTTTGAGTAAACGGCTTTTATTCCTTTTCCTAAGCCCATTTTCCTTCCTCTTTTTCGTATTAATGAAGCTAAATAGCATTCCATGGTCTCAAATAAATCGGCTGTACGAATGAGGGTCGGATCCATTTTACCTCCAGCTCCCATCGAGGAAACAATCTTGAATTTTTTTTCATAAGCAGATTTCAATAAGGTTAATTTAGGACTAATACTATCAATGCAATCCATGACGTAATCAAAATCTTTATTGCCTAATAAATTCTCAACAGCATCCGGAGTAATAAAGGATTGTATGGAAATTAAATCTAAATTTGGATTAATTGCCAATAAACGCTCCTTCATTATTTCCACCTTTGGAAGGCCAATCGTAGTTGCCAAAGCAGGCAATTGCCTGTTTCTATTTGAATCATCCACCACGTCCCCATCTACTAGGGTCATTTTACCTATTCCTGCCCGAGCGATAAATTCTGCTGCAAAGGAACCTACTCCTCCTAATCCAACGATTAATACATGAGAATTTTGTAAAATTTCAATACCCTCTTCCAAGATTAATAGTTCTGATCTGCTTAACCAAGCCAAATTTTCTTTCAACATTTTAGACCTTTTCTTTTATGTCAAATTGAGTTGTTTTATCTGAATTGGTAACGATAAGTTCGCCTAAAAATCCAGCCAAAAATAATTGTACGCCAATAATTACCATGGTTAAAGCGATATAAAATAAGGGATTGTCTGTAACGTTTCGATAGGGTAGATTTTGGAAAATATTAATTAATTTATTGATAATTAAATAAAGGGTAATAAGGCTTCCTAAGAAAAAGGAAAATATGCCTAAGGTACCAAAAAGGTGCATCGGACGCCTTCCAAATAATTTTACAAAAGAGATAGACATTAAGTCAAGAAAACCATAAATAAATCGTTCCATACCAAATTTGGTTGTGCCATATTTTCTGGATTGATGTTGGACGATTTTCTCGCCAATTTTTTCAAATCCATTCCATTTGGCTTGTACTGGCAAATAACGGTGCATTTCACCATATACCTTTAAGGATTTTGCCACTTGTTTTTTATACGCTTTTAGTCCGCAATTAAAATCATGCAAATATACGCCAGATATTTTTCTAGTTGCCCAATTATAAATTTTAGTGGGAAGTGTTTTAGAAATTGGGTCGAATCTTTTTTGCTTCCAGCCTGATACCAAATCATAATCTTCCTGCTGAATCATGGCGAAGAGGCCTGGTATCTCATCCGGGGAATCTTGGAGGTCAGCATCCATGGTGATAATTACATCTCCTGCTGAATGGTTAAAACCAACTTGTAAGGCTGCAGATTTCCCCGTATTCTTTGTTAATGATAAACCGACAATTGACGGGTTTTGCTTTTTTAATTCCTTAATAACTTGCCATGAGGAATCAGTACTTCCATCGTTTATAAAAATTATTTCGTAGGAAAATTGATTTTTTTCCATTACAGAAACAATCCATTGTTCTAATTCTGGAAGTGATTCTTCTTCATTAAATAGTGGTATAACAATTGAAATATCCATTCTTTGGAAGATTATCATCAAATTTACTAAATATATTAAAAAATGAGATAATAGTCCTTCAAATAATTCTTAAATCGAAGGCTATATTCATTATTTAACCCTTTAATAGCGACAATATGATTCTTGACCTTCTTTTCAGTTTCTCCAAATAAGGCAATTATCCGTAATATTTTACCGTTTTCTTTTGTCCAAATCTCCCATTTCTCCTGTAGATAAAGCTTATTTTGGCTTGCTAATTCGATGAAAACATTCATTTCTTTTTCGGGATATAATAGAATCATTTTTCCCTTGGGAGCTAATTGTTTGACAGTAATATCGATTAATTTATGGGGTTTTAGGCCTTCAGAATGCATGGCCAAATTTCTTTTAGGATCAGGTGATTTAAGGTGGTCAAAGAAAAAAGGTGGATTTGAAAGAATTAAATCATAGGAAGCGGTAGTAGGAAATGCTTCAATGGCCTGATGAATGATTTGAATTTGATTTTTAAAAGGAGATTCTTGGATATTTTTTTGGGCAAGATTCGCAACTTCTTCATCAATCTCTATTCCATCAATTTTTGAGGAAGGGTTTTTTTGAGCATACATACAAGCTAATAGTCCACACCCGGTTCCAATGTCAAGTATCCGTTTGGCAGGAAATTCTGCTGATATGGCTCCAAAAAGACAGGCTTCGGTGGTTATTTTAAGTCCGGGATTGCCATGTTCCAGGGAGAAGGATTTAAATTGAAAAATTGATTTATTTTCGTCCATAATCTGCTGGATTTTCCCCCCAAATTTCGGTTTCCCATTTATAGACTTTATTATGTTTTGGATTCTCTTTTAGCCATTTTAGGGCTTTGTCGATTATGGAAAATAATTCTTCGGTTTGAGGACTTCTTTCCAAATTGGTTTTGATTGCCTTATTTCGTACCCAAGCCATGGCGGTTCGGGAATCAGAATAAATTGGATAGTCTAATTTTTCTTTTTTTAAAAAAGCTAAACCATGAACAATGGCGAGGAATTCACCTAAATTAATGGTTCCAATAGGAAAAGGGCCTCTTTTGAATACCGGTTTTTTGGAATTGGTTTCAACTCCTTGATATTCTAAAACCCCCGGATTACCCGCACAGGCTGCGTCTACCGAAAGGGAGGGTATAATCGGTTTGGAATTGGACGATTTAGTCTTTTGGTTAGTTTTTTTTTGTGATTGACCCACTAGCTTCCAATAGTTCATTTCAAAGGCCGCCTCTGCTTCCAATTTTGAGTCGAATGATTTGTATTTTGCTCCTTGAAAATTCTTGATCAATTCTTGGGTTTTTTCCCATGAATCAAAAATGCCTTTCTCTTTTCCTTCCCAAACAACGTAATATTTTTGTTTCTTGGCCATTAATAATATTTCTCAATTGCTTTAAATAGTAATTCTAAATCTTCCAAGTTATGGCTGGGGAAATTAGCGATTCTAAAGGACGAATCTTTCCATTTTCCATATCCTTTTCCCAAGATAATATTTTCCTTTTCGATATTTGACAAGAAATTTGATAATTTATTTTTTTCCATTGAAAAGGCATGGACTGTGGGTAATCGAAATTGGGAATTTTGGATAAGATAGTCAAATTTATTTTGCATAAATGATTCTATTAATTGGGATTTTTCTAGGGTTTTTTGGTGTATTTCAGAAAGAGGGGGTAGGGTTTCCAAAAGCCTT
>CAZXZK010000060.1:0-13507 GCA_964645295.1 uncultured Cytophagales bacterium
ATCGTAAATTATTACGAACAGTTAAGCCATTTTTAAAAGGAAATGATGCAAAAGACATTAAAAAAGCATTTTTGATGTCTTCTGATGCTCATAAAGAAATGAGACGTAAATCCGGTGAGCCGTATATCTATCACCCATTGGCAGTGGCCCAGATTTGCGTGGAAGAGATTGGTCTAGGGCCCACTTCCGTAGTTGCCGCTTTATTACACGATGTAGTGGAGGATACCAATATCACCCTAGAAGAAATTGAGCAAAACTTCAATAAAAAAATTGCTGGTATAATTGATGGCCTAACAAAAATTTCAGGAACCTTTGAATACGGGTCTTCCCAACAGGCAGAGAATTTTAGAAAGATGCTTTTAACCCTTTCAGATGATATCCGGGTTATCTTGATTAAATTAGCCGATCGTTTGCATAATATGAGAACCCTAAATTCCATGGCAAAAGAAAAGCAATTGAAAATTGCCAATGAAACCATCTATCTATACGCACCCTTGGCCCATCGATTAGGATTAAATGCGATAAAGACAGAATTGGAAGATTTAGGTCTGAAATATACCGAGCCCGAGGCCTATAAAAATATCGCCTCTAAATTATCAGAAACTAAAAAGACACGAGAAAATTTTGTCGATAGTTTTATTCGTCCAATTAAAAAATCTTTGGATGAAATGAATTTAAAATATTCCATTAAAGGCCGACCAAAATCCATTTTTTCTATCTATAATAAAATTAAAAAATCCAATACCCCATTTGAAAAAATCTATGATTTATTCGCCGTCAGGATTGTATTGGATATTCCTGTTGAAAGAGAAAAGGCAGAATGTTGGGAGGTATACTCAGTCGTAACTGATCATTATCGTCCGAACCCATCCCGACTAAAAGATTGGGTTTCTACTCCCAAATCCAACGGTTATGAATCCCTTCACACAACGGTGATGTCAAAACCTCATGGAAATTATGAAAAAGAAGGGCGTTGGGTAGAGGTTCAAATTCGATCTAGGCGCATGGATGAAATTGCTGAAAAAGGCGTTGCAGCTCATTATAAATACAAAGGAACAGAAACCAAAGGAACCAATGCCTTCGAGTCTTGGCTTTCTCAGGTGCGAGAAGCCTTGGAATCCAATGATAAATCTGTTTCAGCCGTTGAATTGGTTGATGATATTAAAAATTCCCTCTATCATGAGGAGGTTTTTGTCTTTACCCCAAAAGGGAAATTAATCGTTTTGCAAGCAGGTTCAACAGCCCTTGATTTTGCTTTTGATATTCATACCGAAATTGGAGCAAAATGTATTGGTGCCAAGGTAGGTGGGAAGTTGGTACCATTAGCCTATAAACTGAATAACGGAGATCAAATTGAAATTCTTACTTCAAATAAACAAAAACCAAGTGAAGATTGGTTAAGAATTGTCGTTACCACTAAGGCCAAAGCTAGAATTAAGGATTACCTAAAAGAACAAAATAAAATTTATGTCATTCAAGGAAAAGAAGCTATTGAGCATCGGCTAAAGCATTTGGGTTATCCGACCTTAAGTCTTGAAATGACCAATCAATTAAGGGCCTATTTTAATACCAAGGATGCAACGGATTTATTTTACCGCTTTGGGAAAGGATTTATTTCAGTAGATCAACTGAAATTGTGGAAAACCGACAAGGAATTACACGAAAGAAAACAAGCTGAAAAGAAAATTAAAAATCCAATAACCGATTCCAAAGCCCTAAAAAATGAACTTAATCAAATTGAAGGAAGAAAAGGATCAGACTCTTTATTAATTGGGGAAGATATGGACAAGGTAGACTATACCTTAGCGAGATGTTGTAACCCCATTTCTGGTGATGAAGTATTTGGTTTTGTGACGATCAATGAAGGCATCAAAATTCATCGAAATACCTGTCCTAATGCTCCTGAACTTCTTTCTAGGCATGGTGATCGCGTAATTAAAGCACAATGGGCGAGTATCATTTCCATGTCTTTTGAGGTAAATCTTCTCATAAAAGGGATAGACCGAGTTGGTTTAATTAACGATGTTACAAAATTAATTTCAAATGATTTAAAAGTAAATATTACCCGGTTAAACATCGGAGTAAATGATGGTTTATTCGAAGGTAATTTATTCCTAATTGTGCATGATACTCAACATTTAATTAAACTGGTTGCTCAATTGGAAAAAGTGAATGGAGTGATCGAAGTATCTAGATTAGAATAATCTATTAAAATCTAAAAAAATATATTATTTTTGCATAATTCATAAAAGATGTTTGAGGTGCAAAGTAAATTTCCGGAGGTAAGAAAAATCTTTACCGCATTTTTAGAAAATAAAGGGCTTAGGAAAACTCCTGAGCGCTTTGCTATTTTGGAGGAAATTTATGACCGAAATGATCATTTTGACGTGGAAGATTTATATATCTCCATGAAAAACAAGAAATACCAAGTTTCAAGAGCAACCGTTTATAATACACTCGATGTATTAGTGGAATGTGATTTGGTCATCAGACACCAATTTGGAAAGAATATTGCTCAATATGAGAAATCTTATGGGAGAAGACAACACGATCATTTAATTTGTATGGATTGCCATAAGGTAACCGAATTTTGTGATCCCCGTGTTCAGAATATCCAATCGATGGTCGGAGATATGCTCGATTTTAAAGTAATTCACCATTCCTTAATTTTTTACGGAAATTGTAATAAGGTGAATTGTGAAAATAAACGAAATTTAATAAATAACAAATAAAAACTAATCAAGGCTTTATAGATAAATCATTATGGCAGTTGACGTATTGTTAGGGTTACAGTGGGGAGATGAAGGAAAGGGAAAAATTGTGGATGTTTTAGCCACCAAATACCAAGTGGTAGCACGATTTCAAGGAGGACCAAACGCAGGACATACCTTGGAGTTTGATGGGCATAAGCACGTTTTGCACCAAATTCCTTCAGGTATTTTTAGAGAAGATGTTCAAAATATTATTGGAAATGGGGTGGTTCTTGATCCTATTATCTTCCGAAAAGAGGTAGAAACTTTAAAGGATAAATTTAAAATTGATCTAACAAAAAATTTAGAAATTTCTAAAAAAGCTTCTGTTATTATTCCATCGCACCGTTTATTAGATGATGCCTACGAAAAAGCAAAAGGGGAATCTAAAATCGGTTCAACTTTAAAAGGAATTGGGCCAACTTATACAGATAAAATTTCTCGTCAGGGTCTTAGAATCGGAGATTTTGTTAGCCCCAATTTTAAACAGAAATATCAGAAATTGGTTGATGCCCACAAGACCATCTTAGCTAATTATGGATATGAATATTCATTAGAACCCCTTGAGAAAGAGTTTTTTGAGGCGGTAGAATACATGAAACAATTCCAACTAATGGATTCCGAATATTCTATTAACCAAGCTTTAAAATCCAATAAAACCATTCTTGCCGAAGGAGCTCAAGGTTCCTTATTGGATATTGATTTTGGTTCTTACCCATTTGTCACTTCTTCCAGTACAGTTACTGCTGGTGCATGTACTGGTTTAGGAATTGCCCCAAAACAAATTGGAGAGGTTTATGGCATCTTTAAGGCTTATGCAACACGGGTCGGTTCAGGCCCATTCCCTTCAGAATTATTCGATGAGGATGGTGATAAAATGAGGAAAGAGGGAAATGAATTTGGCTCTACGACCGGAAGACCTAGAAGGTGTGGTTGGATTGATTTGCCAGCTCTAAAATATGCCATGATGATTAATGGTGTCACCCAACTAATCATGATGAAGGTAGACGTATTAAGTATATTCTCTGAGATAAAAGTTTGTATAGGTTATGAATTAGAGGATGGAACCATCCTAGATCAAGTGCCTTATGATTTAAATGATATCAAAATAAATCCCGTTTTGGAAACCTTGAAAGGTTGGAATTCAAATCTGGATGGAATTAAAGATTTTGAAAAACTCCCAATAGAATTAACTCAGTATATTCAATTCCTTGAAGAAAAATTAGGACTTCCAATTAATTTTATTTCAATTGGCCCTGATAGGGAAGCTTGTATCATACGATCAACCATTTTTTAACCATGGAAAAGATTGCCCTTCATTCCTTATTTGAAAACGATCAAATCATTTGGTTAGAAGAAGAGAAATTAAAGAGGGAAGAGGGAATAGTGAAGAGCGATGAGGCAATTGAGAAGAGTGAAAAGAAGGTTTCATTTCATCAAAACTTATTGATTTTTCATGCTGAAAATGGAGATTATCAGGATTTATTCAAAAAAATATTATCTGCAAACCCCATTAATCTTAATGAAAAACACTGGATTTTAATCCATCAACACGATTTGTCTTATCAAGATTATATGAGAAAAACCCAGGATCAAGATAAAAAGATTTTGGTAATGGGAATACAAGAAAATTTTTCTGATAAAATCCAGATAAACCAAATTATGCCATTAAGAAATAAACGATTTCTATACCTTAATCAACCAATTGAACCCCTTCAATTAGGGTCAATATCCAAAGAAGAAAAATTGCAATTTTGGGAAAAAATAAAAGAATTATTGCTTATTACTTAATCCTTATTTTCTCACATGTAGCAAGATTTTATCAATTGTTGACTGTTTGGGAGCCATTAAGTCAGAACCAAGTGAATTTTTTATTAATTCAAAAGTTCTTTTATCATTAAAATCCAATAAATGCAGGGAAAATTTTTGCTGCGATTTTAATGTTTCATTCGAGGTAAAGTTTTGCATCATAGGCAATCTCTTGTTTAGTCATCATTTTCCTTAGATTAATTAAGGCATATCGCATCCTTCCTAAGGCCGTGTTAATACTAACTTGAGTCATTTCAGCTATTTCCTGAAAACTCAATTCCTCGTACATTCTCAAGGTAAGTACCTCTCTCTGCTCCTGAGGAAGTTTTTTGATTAACTCTCTTACATTAACGATTTTATCTTGTTTTAATTGTATGTCTTCAAAAGATTCTTCTGAAAATTCAAAAGAATTAAATACAGAGGAACCGTCTTCCAAGGAAATACTCGGATTACGTTTGTTTTTTCTAAAATGGTCAATGGCTAGGTTATGAGCAATACGAACTATCCATGGTAAAAATTTGCCCTCCTCGTTGTATCTTCCTGATTTGATTACATCCACAGCTTTGATGAAGGTTTCTTGTAATATATCCTCTGCTATATAACGGTCTTTTACGATTAAATAAATGGTTGTAAATACTTTCGATTTGCTTTGATTCAATAAGGTTTCAAAGGCTTTTTCATCTCCAGCAATAAAGGCAGAAACCAATACTGCATCATTAACTTTTCTCTTAAGCATATGTTTGTTTGTTGTTAATGTAGAGATCTATTTACATAGGCGATAATGGTTATTATTGGTTTTTTTCTTACACAAATCTAGGTATTTTTTTTATTTCGGCAAATTTTCCTAAAAATTTTAAAACTTTTTAAGAAAAAATACTAAAAATTTAGGACAATTTGGTCTTTTAAGGAATAAATTAAGTAAATTAAGTTTTCTATTTTAAACTTAATTTTATTCAAATGAAAAGATTATTTACCTCATTATCATGTTTATTTGGTTTATTTTTGGTGAATATTAGCCTTGCACAAACTGCCAAAGAATATGTTGGAACCTATTCAATGGATGCCAATGATTATGTACAAGAAGTCATGATTTCAGAATCTGATGGAAATTTAATGATTCAAGCTGAAGGTTATGATCAAGCCCCAATTGATAAAACCAATAATGCTGATACTTATTACTTGGCAGCCATGGATATGGACATTCGTTTTACAAGGGATGATGCTGGAAAAGTTTCAGGTATTGTATTAGAAGGACAAGGTGGGCAACTGACAGGGGTTTTAGCTGTTACCGATAAAATGACAGATGCTTCTGCAGCAGAACTTAAAGCTCCCAGCATGCAAGATTATGCTGGTATCTATGATCTTGAACCCAATGATTATTTAGAGAAATTGCAATTTTCAATCAATGAAAAAGGAGAATTAAGTCTGGTTGGAGAGGGTCAAGATCCTTCCATATTGGCACCGGATAAAGATATGGATAAATTCTTTACCAATGTTGCAGGATATGATGCCGACATTGAATTTATCAGAGAAAATGGAAAGGTTGTGAAAGTTTCGATGGCTGTGGCAGGTGGTGCTGTGGTCTTTAATGGAAAAAAAGAAATTAATGAATTGGTTAAAGATGCCTCCTCGCAAGAGACTTCAGCAGGCTCGATTTTAGATAAATATTCAGGAATATACACTATGGACCCGAATGGCTATATCGAAACCTTAAATTTTCAAGTTATTGATAATGTCTTAACCTTGGTAATGGAAGGGCAAGAACCTGGAATCTTAACAGCAGACGACTCCAAAGAAAATTATTTCTTATCTAATCTTGCTGGATACGATGTGGAGATTACTTTTTCAGGAGAAGGAGACGCAATCTCTTCCATTGAAATGGTCGTTGGAGGAGGTATGGCCGTATTTACTGGAAAGAAATAATCTTTCAATTCAATTGTCTTCGGTATAATTGAATGGTATTTTCAATACCATAATACAAGGCATCAGAAATTAAAGCATGACCAATCGAAACCTCATCCAATGGTACGACGTTTCTTTTAAAAAATGCCAGATTGTCTAGATTTAAATCATGACCAGCATTAATGCCAAGTCCCAATTGATTCGCTTGAAAAGCAGCTTTTTTATAGGCCAAAGCGGATTGATTGGGATTTGTATTAAAATCTTTGGCAAATTGTTCGGTATATAATTCTATTCTATCCGTTCCTGTATATACTGCAGCTTCAATTCTTTCTGGGATAGGATCAATAAATATGGAAACACGAATCCCCTTATCTTTGAATTTTTCTACTAATTTTTTTAATATAGCTTGGTTCTGAATAGTATCCCATCCTTGATTGGAGGTGATTTGGTTTTGAGCATCTGGTACGAGTGTTACTTGCTCAGGTACAACGTCCAAAACCAAATCAACAAATTTATTTTCCAAAGGATTACCCTCAATATTAAATTCTGTACTAATGACTTCTTTTAAGGCATAAACATCTTGATAACGGATATGTCGTTCATCCGGTCTTGGATGAACCGTTATCCCTTGCGCTCCGTAGGCCTCACAATCTTTGGCAAATTGGATTAAATTAGGAGTGTTCCCTCCACGTGAATTACGCAGAGTCGCAATTTTATTGATATTTACGCTTAATCGTGTCAATTATATTAATTCGCTTTTTACTAAATATTCTGCAATTTGTACGGCATTGGTTGCGGCTCCTTTTCTTAAATTATCGGCCACAATCCAAAGATTTAAGGTTCTTGGTTGTGATTCATCTCGTCTAATTCTTCCAACAAATACCTCATCTTTCCCATGGGCTGTAATGGGCATTGGATATTCTAAATTCGCTGGATTATCTGTTACAATGATTCCTTCTTCCTTCTCTAAAATAGAACGAATTTCTGTTAAATCAAATTCATTTTCGAATTCAATATTGACAGACTCCGAGTGGCCACCGACTGTAGGAATTCTTACTGTTGTAGCTGTTACTTTGATAGAATCATCCGACATGATTTTATTTGTTTCCTTAATCATCTTCATTTCTTCCTTGGTATAACCATTTTCTAGGAAGACATCAATATGAGGTAATACATTTAAATCAATTTTATATGGATAAACCATTTCAACCGATTCATCTCCTGCTCTTTCACCAAATAATTGGTCTACGGCTGCTTTTCCCGTTCCAGTTACAGACTGATAAGTAGAAACAACCACCCTTTTAATTTTATATTTTTTGTGAAGAGGGTTCATTACCACGACCATTTGAATGGTAGAACAATTCGGATTCGCAATGATTTTATCCTCCTTCGTTAATTCAGAAGCATTGATTTCTGGAACCACTAATTTTTTTGTAGGGTCCATTCTCCAAGCAGAAGAATTATCAATTACGGTAATTCCTGCCTGGGCAAATTTAGGAGCGATAGCCAAGGAAGTTCCACCTCCTGCTGAAAAAATAGCAACATCTGGCTTCATTTGAATGGCTGTTTCAAATCCTACTACTTGAAATTCCTGTCCTTTGAATTTAATGGATTTTCCAACTGATCGCTCTGAAGCTACTGGGATAAGCTCCGTTAGGGGAAAATTTCTTTCTTCTAATACCTTTAAAATTTCACCACCAACTAAACCAGTGGCTCCTACAACTGCTAATTTCATTATTAAAAATTATATTTTAAATTTAATCCTAGATTATTTAATCCAATTTTTTCCTCACTTATTCCTGCATTATATCTTTCAATCGAAAGTTTTAAATGATGTAAACTTTTTTGATTGAAATAAAAAGTGACTACACCACTTACGCCTATCATAGTCAAATACTGATTTCTATTTAAGCGATTATTGGTAATGAAGGTGATGAATGATATCCCCGCAGGTATGAGAGTATAGACTTTAATCGCTTTTTGATTTTTCTGATATTTGAAATATTCTGCAATAGCCTCTGAATTAAGTGATTGCTTAATGGGATATTCCAAACCGGCAGGACTCGAAATAATCATTTTATCGTACCGATATTTTGGGAAAATAGCATTTTCTATTCGTTCAATTTTGGAAATAGATTGTCCATTTCCAGAAAAAACAAAACCAAGTAATCCAATAAAAAAAACGATAAAATGCTTCATTTAAATTGCCTCAAATTATTTAGTTGGCAAAGATAATAAAGAACTTTGAATTAATACTTAATTAAATTTATGAATTCCATGTGGAGTGATGACAATTTCTAAAGGAAAATCATGGTTATCAATATCTGAAATGGGCTCAATGGGTAGGTCTATACTTAATCCAACAATTCTTGTTTTAGAGGTTAATCTTTTTAAGTAGCGATCATAAAAACCCTTTCCATATCCTACACGATGGCCTCTAATATCTACGGCAATAAGAGGGACCAAGATTAGGTCAATTTTTTCTGGTTTAATTAATTGACTAATCTTTTCTACTGGTTCCATTACTCCAATTTCTGATTTTTCTAGTATACTTTTTTCTTCAAAAAGGTAGAAATTCATTTCCTTCCCGAAGGTTTTTGGTAAAGCTATTTGAAAGTTATGGGGTTCATCCCTCATCCATTGATGGAATAAGATCGTATTCACTTCTTTTTTGCTGGCAATAGGAAAGAAGGATGCCAAGATCGCGTTAGGAGGGGTTTCTTTTAGAAAGTCTCGCAAGTGATTGGAAATATCTTCATTCAACTCTTCGTATTCTGGGATACTTAGATTTTTTCTTTTTTCTAAAAATTCTTCCCTTATTTCCTGTTTAGTCATGGATTATTTTTCTTCAAATATAAAAAAAGCCACCTTAAAAAGGTGACTTTTATGTATGTTTATTGATGAAATTAATACAATTTTTCGAATATTCCTGCCACTCCCTGGCCACCTCCTACACAGGCTGTCACCATTCCATATTGCTGGTTTCTTCTCCCCATTTCATTGAGTAGTTGAATACTTAATTTTGCCCCAGTACATCCTAGAGGATGTCCTAATGCAATGGCACCACCATTAGGGTTAACAATGGAAGGGTCTATTCCTAATTCTTGAATGACTGCCAAGGCTTGAGCGGCGAAGGCTTCATTCAATTCTATTTGCTGAATATCTTTTAAATTTAATCCTGCTTTTTTTAGGGCGATGGGTACAGCTTCTACCGGACCAATTCCCATGATAGAAGGTTCTACTCCAGCAGTTGCATAGGTAACCATTCTGGCCATAGGATTTAAATTTAATTCCTTCATTAGGCGCTCAGACATTAATAAGACAAAAGCAGCCCCATCGGATGTTTGGGAAGAATTTCCTGCCGTAACAGTACCACCTGCTGCAAAAACAGGTTTTAATTTTGCTAAGGCTTCTAAGGTTGTATCTGCCCGAGGGCCTTCGTCCTGAGAAACGGTCAGTTTTCTTTCGGCTTTTTGTCCGGTGGTTGAGTCGAAATACGTTTCTTTCACCTCAATGGATACTATTTCTGGTTCAAATACCTCGTTTTTTAAGGCATTTAAAGCTTTTTGATGAGATTGAAAAGAAAACTCATCTTGTGCATTACGCCCAATATGATATTTTTTACTGACTTGCTCAGCGGTTAAGCCCATACCGATATAATAATCTGGATGCTGGCTAGCAATATCATAATTTAATACGGTTTTATGTCCCATCATGGGAACCATCGACATAGACTCGGTACCTCCTGCAATGATACAATCGGCTAGACCTGCCTTAATTTTGGCATCGGCAATGGCAATGGCTTCTAAACCTGAACCGCAGTATCGATTAATGATAAAGCCGGGGACTTCCTTTCCCAGGGATAGAAGGGCAATATAGCGACCCATTTGCATTCCTTGTTCAGATTCTGGGATAGCATTTCCAACAATGATATCTTCCACTCTTTTAGGATCTAATTGAGGCACTTGTGCAACTAAATGCTTAATTACTTCAGCTGCAAGAGTATCCGGACGCATGGTTTGGAAACCACCTCTTCCGGCTTTACCTACTGCTGATCGATATCCTGCTATTATATATGAGTCCATAATCAATTTCTTACCGGTTTTCCTCCGCCCAATAAACTGGAGATTCTTTCCATGGTTTTTGCCTCCCCAGTAAGAGACAAAAAAGCCTCTCTTTCCAGGTCAAGTAAATATTGTTCCGACACCCATTGTGGTTTGTCTAAATCACCTCCTGCAATTACAAAGGCTAGTTTTTCACCAATCAATGCATCGTGATCAGAAATATAATTCCCCATTTTCATGCTGGTAATACCAGCTTTAAATAGGGCCAATGCTTGTTTTCCTTCTACCCAAACATCTTTTCTTGGTTGGGCTTGAATATAGCCAGCCTCTGCAAGGGCGATGGCTTCTTTTTTTGCTTCTGAAATAATTTGTGTGCGATTTAATACAATTCGATCACTAGCCCGTAAATAATTCATTTCTTGGGCTTCATGGGCAGAGCTTGATACTTTCGCCATGGCAATATTCATAAAGGCTTCCTGAAGACGATTTAATTCAATATCTCCTTTCATTCTAGAATCCCCCATTCTTAAGGCCATTTCTTTGGTTCCTCCCCCTGCAGGAATTAAACCAACCCCGACTTCCACCAAACCCATGTATAATTCTGCATTAGCGACTAATTTATCTGAATGTAAGCAGATTTCACATCCGCCGCCTAAAGCTAAACTATGTGGGGCAATTACTACTGGAATGGAAGAATAACGAACTCGCATCATGGTATCCTGGAAGCTAGCAATCATTTGATCTACTTCCTTGAATTGTTTTTGTGCCGCAAACATAAACAACATTCCCAAATTAGCCCCAGCTGAAAAAGCATCGTTCGATTCGTTTCCTATGACTAATCCACGATATTCTTTCTCAGCTAAGTCAATGGCTTTTTGGATTCCTTCTACTACGCCAGGTCCCATGGTATTCATTTTGGAGTGAAATTCTAAATTTAGAATACCATCTCCTAAATCAATCATGGAAACCTCATCGTTTTTAAATACCTCCTTCTCAGGCTTTAATAATTGAAGGTTGATTGTTGATGAAGTGTTAGGAATTTTTTGATATGTTTTTGTTTCAATTTCGTAAAAAGTTAGTTCTCCACCTTCTTTTTTATAAAAGGAAGAATGCCCAGCTGCCAACATTTCCTCTACCCAAGATGCAGGTTGATAACCACTGGCTTTCATGATTTCAATTCCTTTGGCTAAACCTATAGCATCCCAAGTTTCAAAAATACCCATTTCCCATCCAAAGCCAGCACATATTGCTTGGTCAATTTTATAAAGGGCATCCGTTATTTCTGGAATTCTGTTGGAAGCATATTGAAATCCGTCTGAAAAAGTTTTGCGATAAAATTCACCTGCCGCATCTTTTCCATCTAAAAGGGCAGTGAATCGGTCCGCTAAGGAATCGATTGCCTTGGTTCTTTCTAGCGTTTCAAAAGAGACTTTTTGTGTAGGTCGGTATTCCATTGTTTCAAAATCCAATGCTAAAATGACCGATTTGCCTTTTTCATCTTTTATTTTCTTGTAAAATCCGTTGCCGGTTTTATCCCCTAACCACTTGTGGGCATATAATTTTTCAATTATCTGTGGTAGTTTAAAAGTGTCCCTACTTTCATCATGTTTTAATGCTTGGTACAACCCATTGCTCACATGAACGGTGGTGTCTAAACCGACAACATCCGACAGCCTGAATGTACCAGATTTTGGTCTTCCAACGACCTTTGAAGTTAATTTGTCTACTTGTTCTACCGTAAGGTTCATTTCTTCTACAATTTTCATCGTAGACATCATAGAATAAACCCCGATTCTATTTGCAATAAATGCGGGAGTATCCTTGCAGATAACGGTTGTTTTACCTAATTGGGTAGTACCAAAATGGTAAATAAAATCAATAGTTTGTTGTGAAGTGTACTTGGTTGGAATTATTTCCAATAATTTTAAATACCGGGGAGGGTTAAAGAAGTGTGTGCCACAAAAATGGCTTTTAAAATCATCTGATCGTCCTTCTAACATTAAATGTATTGGAATCCCTGATGTATTTGATGATATTAGAGTCCCTGGAGTTCTATATTTTTCAATTTTTTCGAATAAGGACTTCTTAATTTCTAAATTTTCTATAATGACTTCAATTGTCCAATCTACCTCCGAAATCTTTGGTAAATCATCCTCAAAATTGCCTAGTTGAATTCGATTTGTAAAACTTTTTTGATACAAAGAAGCAGGTTTGGATTTCAAGGTATTTTGAAAAGATTTTTCAACTGTTTCTTGATTTAAATCCAATAGAAGTACATTTACGCCAATATTGGCAAAATGACAAGCAATTCTGGAACCCATAATTCCAGAGCCCAAGACGGCTACTTTTTTAATACTTCTAGACATACCTGTTTTGAATATATAATTCTAATTTAGAGAATTAATATTTAGTATGCAAGCATAATAAAAAAAATTAATCTTGATAATTTTCAATGGGAAGGCACGAGCAAATCAAATTTCTATCACCAAATGCTGCATTGATTCGAGAGACGGATGGCCAAAATTTCGCCTCTTTGATATATTCAAGGGGGAAAGCAGCTTTTTCTCTGGAATAGGGGTAATTCCAGGTTTCAGCCATCAAATCGAATTGAGTATGTGGAGCATTTTTCAAAACATTATTTTCTGGGTCGGCCTTTCCTTCTTCAATTTCTTGAATTTCTTTTCGAATCGAAATCATGGCATCGCAGAAACGATCTAGTTCAGCTTTATTTTCTGATTCGGTGGGTTCAATCATTAAGGTTCCCGGGACCGGGAAAGAAAGGGTCGGGGAATGGAAACCATAATCCATTAATCTTTTAGCAATATCCTCTGCCTCTAGTCCGGCTGAATTTTTAAAGGGCCGTAGATCCAGGATGAATTCATGGGCACATCGTCCGAATTTTCCCGTGTAAAGGATGGGATAATGTTTTCTTAGTTTGGATTTGATATAATTTGCGTTTAAAATTGCCATTTTGGTTGCTTC